>CALRLN020000262.1:0-7507 GCA_943368675.1 Chitinophaga pinensis
CAGCACCTGGCTTCCCAAGGGGTGATTTGACAATGGAAGGTAATTTTGCCTCATGGATTGACAGAAGTATTCTTCCGGGACGGCTACATCTGGGTATTCATGATCCTGAGGGCTTAGTATCAGCCATACCAGCCATTGGCACGGGCTTATTAGGCATTTTTGCAGGAAATTTCCTGAAAAATAATCCAATGGATAAAATCAGACAGGCACCTTCATTGGCGCTCGCCGGAATTATTTGTTTAATAATCGGTGGTTTTTGGGATTTGTTTTTCCCTATTAACAAAAACCTCTGGACGAGCTCATTCGTACTCTATGTAGGTGGTTGCAGTTTACTTCTTTTATCTCTTTTCTACTTTATTATTGATGTACAGGGTTATCGTCGCTGGGCTTACTTCTTTATGATTATTGGTACAAACTCTATTCTGATATACTTGTCAGTAAAATTCATTAACTGGTCTTATACTTCTAAAGGGTTATTTCAGTGGCTCGGTGATATTGTTGGCGAGAATTATTATGGAGTGGTAATTGCGGCAGGTGTAATAGCTGTCAAATGGCTATTCCTGAAATTTATGTATGATAAGAAGATTTTTTTAAGGGTGTAGGAATACACTTTTATACCTGAAAAGCGACCAGGGTTAAAATAGACCAGGTCGCTTTTTGCATTTTAAAGGATTTCAACGATTTGAAAAATCAGTTACAATATATGATTAGAATAACACTTTAAACCCTTTTTATCAATATTGCTAATATAAAACTTCCAATCAGAATCGCAAAAAAGATAAGAGCCAGCATTGGGTTATATATAATCATGGCTAATAATGCCACAGAAGCGATAACCAAAGCCACTATAGGAGAAAACGGGTAAAACGGAACATGAAAAGGCCGATACAGGCCCGGCTCTTTTTTGCGCAATGCTAATAAAGAAACAACTGAGAAAATATACATAGTTAAAGCGCCAAAGACTGAGAGAACAATGATATCTGCAGTAGTATTGCTAAGCAGGGCTATTATACCGAAAACCATATTTACCACTAAAGCATTGGCTGGAGTTTTGAATTTCGGATGAACTTTGCCCATGAAACGTGGGGCATTACCTACACGCCCAAACTCAAACGTTGAGCGTCCTGCAGCTAAAATCAGACCGTGAAAAGAAGCAATCAAACCACAGGTACCAATGCCGACAATTAACGAGTAAATAAGACTCTTATCACTGATTACCTTGCTCATCGCTAATGGTAGCGGCGAATCAGAAGAAGTTCCATCGGCCTTAAATACAATGCTTTCCCAGCCGTTTACCCCTACTGCTGTAATAAAGGTAAGCACACAAAGTATAACGAGTGTAGTCATGGCAGAGCCAAAGCCCCAGGTAATATCTTTTTGTGGGTTTACAGACTCCTCTGCTACATTCGCCAAGCCCTCAATACCCAGAAAAAACCAGATAGCAAAGGGCAGAGCAGCAAAACTGCCAGCCCACCCATTAGGTAATGGATTAATGCTCAGATTTTTTATTTTAACATCCGGAAACACGACTATCCAGAAAATAATTAAACCCATTACCGCCAATACAGTAATAACCAACTCGAAAGTAGAGGCCAGTTTGGTACCCAGTACATTTAATAAAGTAAAAATTAAATAGGCTGTGATAGCAATGGCAATTACGGAGAGCTGAGGGAAAATAACATTAAAGTATGACCCTATCCCCATGGCAATGGCCGGAGGTGCAAAAAGAAACTCAATGTTCTGAGACATACCAGCCAGAAAGCCCCACTTCTTACCTAATGCCCGATTGGCATAATCGAACGCACCACCGGCTTTCGGAATAGCACACGCCAGCTCGGCATAGCTTAACGAAAAAGTAAAATATAAAATGATTACTGCAATGGTGGCAATTGCCATACCCAGCGTACCGCCCTTTTCGAGCCCTAAATTCCAGCCAAAGTACATGCCTGAAATAACGTAACCAACACCTAAACCCCATAATAAGGTAGGCGTAAGACTTTTCTGTAGTTTTTCTTCTTGTGATTGTGCCATGTGTAAATCTATTAAATACTTGGAAGAAATAAAAATATTGCGCGTATGATATATTCTCAGATTTCAGAAAAGATGAATTCACTATATTTATTTATCAATGGGAGAGGAGTATGATATTTTCTCTGAAATTTTTTCTTAAAAAATCCTAGGAAATATAAGAGTGCAGTGTTAAATTTGTTTAGTTAAAATAAAAATCCATGAAAACACTTCTTTTGCAACTTTTAAAGTTTGTGGCTATAAATACTTTTCTCACCAGAATCTATAATTTCAGGATATTTTCTATCGATAATTAAAGCATTGTAATAGTGCGTTAAACATTTTTTATCATAAACAAAAAATATCTTTATGGAGAAATAATCGAATTATAATAAACTCTGACTGTGCAGTTTTGATATTTAACAGAATCTCATTTGCCTGCCAGGTTAGCACCTGTCACTTTGTTAAGTGAATCTGTTTTACTAAGGAGTTAAATTTCATTTGCCTGACTAATATAACTACTGATTTGTGACTAAAGCCTGGTTATATTCCCTAATTATGTTCTTAACCGAATTGTATATCTTTATACAACAGGGTATGCTGTGTCGGTATCTTTACGGATTTCCAACTAAAACCTTCAGATTATGATTACATAAACTACCATTTTCAAACCAATGATTTGTGACTGAATCAGGGCTACATACCCAATTTTGGGCTATAGGACTTGTATATCTTTATATACAATTGAGATATACTATGTCTGTCAGGGCTGCTTGTGACTAAATAACAGGAGTACATCATTATTTTTAATCTGCCTGCTTATAACGATACGTTATGCGTATATATATCAGCGGTAATGAAAACTTGTGTCTAATTCTCGATGTACGCTACTTTTTAGTATTTATATGGTATGTATAGATCTATACATACCGGGGAGTACTATGTCTGCATTATAGTGAATCTCATTTAATTTTTATTTTTTTAATTCTAAATTTCATGCAAAACACACATCTCCTGATACAGCCTTACAGAGTCTGGTTGTACAGTTTCTTCTTCTTATTATTATCAATAAATGCAAGGTCGCAAGACCATGTAATAGCTGTGCAATTATCTGACTGGGGTTATGATAACACGGCAAATATGAAAGCACAGATAGATGAAATGGCCAACCAGGGCGTCACCGCTGTACATTTCAGAGTTAGTCTGAGCGATTTATATACCTCCTATACTGAACTAACAAGTGGTACAGGTAACACAACTCAATGGAACGCATATGATGATATATTTAATCATGCGTATTCGAAGGGAATGAAGGTAGCTTTAAGTATTAATGTAACGATGCTAAGGGATTATGTCGATGCATTTTATGGGGGTAGTGGTTATCAATATCTGGCAAAAGACCAATGGAATAAGCCTGCTTTGATAAGTCCTAACGGGCCTTCCTATGGTATAGTATCCCTGGCCTACAGTAATGGGGTAGACAGACTCAAACTATTTGTTAATAAAGTAATTACCCATTTTAATAATTTGCATGCTAATACTATTTCATGGGTTTCTGTTACGACTACTGCACAATGGGAATTTGGATATAATTACGAAAATCATGACAAAACTGGAAGCGGTGCAACTTTTAAAGAATATAGTGCTGTATATGATTATTCCAGCTATTCGGTAAGTGCTTTTCGTTCCTGGCTCACAACCAAGTACGGAACCATTGCCGCACTAAAAACAGCCTGGGGTTCAGATGCAAACAGCTATCTTGCATTTAGTGATGTACAGCCACCTATGCTGAGTGTAGCAGAGGCTGATAGGGTAAATGTTGATGCAAATACCTCCAGACAGGTGTTTACAAATAATATAACAAGAGGAAAAGACTGGTATGATTTTCAACAGTCACAGATTAAGGGTTTCGCAAATGCTATGAAAAGCGAAATACAGGGGATTAATAGTAATATAAAGTTTGTGGAAGAATATGGAAGTAATGTGGATGAACTGGCTTTGTTAAGAATAGCCTACGACTTAAAGGGTATATCTGATGATGTAGATGGATTGAAAACACAGTTTGGAGATTTCCACTGGAATGGTACAAATCCTCTTATTGCTTCAGACCTTGTCAGAACAAATACCAATAAGCCAATCTATACTGAAATAAATCCTCATGATGTGGTTACCCAAAGTACCGTAACACCAGAAACCGAGCCGATAAGACAAGCAATGCTTTCAGCTGGGAAATCTGCTATTGATAATGGGGGCAAGTGGATAGATATCATTGTACCATCGTGGCATCAGCTTAATAACAATACTCTACAGGACAAAGAATATGCTGCTTCTAAATTATTCGCCGCTGATTTAAGAGCATATACTCCGGTTTATAAAACAGCTACTGTTAGTCAGTGTATATCTGTACAGGATTTAATAAGCAATTATAGTACAGTAATGAGCAATTGGCTTGGTGCTAATAATAGCGGAAACACCAGAGTAAATGTTACCTTAAGTAGTGGCGGCAAATGTTTGAGCGTATCGAAGAAAGATTTACTGGTAGCAGAGACATCTTCAGTACAGACATTCAAAATCTATGCGACCAATATTACCGGCTGGACAGTTTCAACTTCAGATTCATGGTTGAGTTTCAATACAAGTTCGGGGAGTACTACAACAGATATTAATGTTACAGTTCAGACTAACCCAACTAATACGGTTAGGAAAGGCAAAATCACAGTAACAGGTAATGGAATTACACACTATATTAATGTCTACCAGAAGCAGGGTGTTCCAGAAGCTATAGAAGGCTGCTATACAATAAAAACTACTATTGCAGGTACTAATTTATATCTGGCGCCTGCTTCTGGAAACCTTATTCAACAGGCAGCTCCTAGTGGTACAAATACGCAGGCATGGAATATAACTGAGGTTGAGCCGGGTTACTATAAAATTGTAAATGCAGCTAACCCAGGTTTAGTATTAGGACTTGAAATAGAGGATTGTAGTACCTCGGGAGATAAAATCAAGTTGGTAAGCTGGACTAATAATGATTATCAGAAATGGCAGATGGTTTATATAAGTTCTGGTAACTGGACTTTTATCAATAAAGCTTCATGTAAAAACAGAGCGATACTTGTTCCGGGGAATAGCACAACAGCAGGCACATTGATTTCTACTTATGATTTGATTTCGCCTACAGATGAACAACAGGTATTTACATTAACAAGCTCTGCTTTGTGCTCTTGTACACCACCTGCTGCTCCAACAGTAACAGCCAGTTCGTCTACAGTTTGTACTTCGCCAGCTATTACAAGTACTTTAACAGCCAGTGGTTGTGCCGGAACTGTTACATGGAATGGTGGACAAACAGGAAGCACCAGAGTAGTAAGTGCGACCGGAACATATTCTGCTACCTGTACCGTTTCAGGTTGTGCTACTGCTTCAGCTGCTTCAAATGTAATAACAATTACAAATTATTGCCCTCCTCAGCCTACTTGTTTTACTATAAAAACCACAATTGCAGGTACAAATTTATATTTGCAGCCTACTACCGGAAACCTTATTCAACAGGCTGCCCCAAGTGGTACAAATGCACAAGCGTGGCAGGCAACCCAGGTTGAGTCTAATTACTATAAAATTGTAAATATGGCCAACCCAAGCCTGGTTCTGGGATTAGAAGTAGAAGATTGCATCTCTTCTGGAGACAGGCTTATGTTAAGAACCTGGACCAACAGTGATTTCCAAAAGTGGGAAATCATTCAGAATTCAAATGGTACTTATAGTTTTGTCAATAAATCTACTTGCAAAAACAGAGCGATTCTGGTACCCGATTATAGCACAGCGGCAGGCACAATTATTGTTACTTATGATTTAATTTCAGCTGGCGATGCGCAACAGAGATTCACTTTAACCAGTTCTGCTTTTTGCTCGAGTTGTACGCCTCCGGCCGCACCTACAGTAAGTGCCGGTTCGCCTACTATCTGTACTACTTCTTCAACCACAACTACCCTGACAGCCAGCGGTTGTGCCGGAACTATTACCTGGAACACTGGTCACACAGGCAGTACAAGAGTAGTGAGTACTACAGGCACTTATTCAGCTATATGTACGGTTTCAGGTTGTACAACAGCCTCTATTGCCTCTAATGTAGTAAATATTACCGAGCAATGTACGTTGACACCCGGTTGTTATACGGTTAAAACTACTATTGCCAGCACCAATCTGTATTTAGCACCTGCCAGTGGTAATCTTGTTCAACAGGCCACACCAAGTGGTACAAATACACAGGCATGGCAGTTTATTCAGGTTGAGGGCAATTATTTCAAAATTGTGAATGCCGCTAATCCAAGTTTGGTGCTGGGTCTGGAAGTAGAAGATTGTAGTACGACTGGTGATAGAATTAAATTGGTGACCTGGACAAACAATGATTATCAGAAATGGGAGGTTATATTAGTAAGTAGTGGAAATTATACTTTTGTCAATAAAGCTTCCTGCAAAAACAGGGCTATTCTGGTACCAGGCTACAGCACAACAGCCGGAACACTTATTTCGACTTATGACTTGATTTCGCCAAGCGATGCACAGCAGGTATTTACATTAACAAGCACGGCTTTATGTCCATCTTGTACCCCACCCGCTGCTCCAACTGTAACGGCCAGTTCAACAACCATTTGTAATGGCTCAAGTGTAACTTTAACTGCAAGTGGTTGTAGTGGAACTGTTACCTGGAATGGTGGGCAAACTGGCAACACACGGATAGTAAGTGCTACGGGTACCTATTCGGCTACCTGTACAGTATCAGGATGTACAACAGCTTCGATTGCCTCTAATATAGCAACCATTACCAGCTGCGTCTTCTCTGGAGGATGCTATACAATCAAGACTACTATAGCAAGCACTAATCTTTATTTAGCACCTGCAAGCGGCAACCTGATTCAACAGGCCGCTCCGAGTGGTACGAATTCGCAGGCATGGAAGTTTACAGAGGTAGAGACCGGATATTACAAAATCGAAAATGCGGCAAATCCTGGTTTGGTACTGGGGCTGGAAATAGAGGATTGTAACACTCTGGGTGACAGAATTAAGCTGGTGAGCTGGGCGAATAATGATTATCAGAAATGGCAGGTTATATTGGTGAGCCCTAATAATTATACGTTTGTAAACAAAGCTTTATGTGCGAATAGGGCGATTCTGGTACCAGGCTACAGTACATCGGCAGGAACCTTGATATCTACCTATGAACTGATTAACCCTAGCGATGCGCAGCAAGTGTTTACGCTGGCAGCTTCATCTTTCTGTGGCGGTGGTGCTCGTATAAGAAATGAAATAGCCAACAACGAGAAAACTACTGTAGTGGAAATTGCCAAAGAAGTAGCTACAGTAGTTAATGAATCTGCAATTGAAGACCTGAAACTGGAAGGTAATAAATTTATCTTATATCCAAATCCGGCAAGCGATCAGATTGAGGTAAAATATTATCTGCCTTCAGCTTCAATGGTATCGTTTACACTCTTTAATG
>CALRLN020000263.1:0-7492 GCA_943368675.1 Chitinophaga pinensis
CTCTTGCTCTGAAAGCAGGTAAAAAAAGGCCCCAATCCTCTCATAATTAACAAAGCTAAGGATTTGATTTCAGAATCTGAAGAAATAACGGCTATATGGAAGAAATTGCATTGAATAAAAAAAAAGCCCCGCTTAATCAAAAAAAACGGTATAGTATTTGTCCTATTAATAGAATACGATTACTAAAAAACCCGTGAAATACTAAGTTTTAACAGTTTTGAAGGAAAGTAGAATTAATACACGATGAATTTACCCGATTGACATAATGGTTGAATGCAGAATCAAATCCTTCAAACACCGTGCCAATTACCAAAAAGTACCCACAGCTATTCATAAAGAGTGATTATCTATAAGAAATTATTTGTACTATTTTATTCTTACTAAAAATTAAAAAAGAAACTTGTGTCTAAGGTTAACCGGACACGGGTAATTGTTTTTTTATTTCTATAGATACTTAATTAAGCAGTGTATTCTGCTTGATCTTATCACTCCGGACTGATGAATTATAATACGGCCATCCAGTAATTAAGGAAAAAGAAAACTAACCCATTAGTAAAAAAGTGCTTTCGTCATAAAAAAGTAATAATAGCGCGTGTGTGCTACTATTCTTAGTTTACTCATAATCAAAATCTTTATTGCTAAAGAGTATGAAAAACGTTATGGATGCCGAAAATTACCATCTATTGTTACGTGAACTGATTAATGAACATTTGCCCAAAAACCACTCAAAGTACAAATTTATGGACGGGTTTCTTGATTCGGTAAATAAACTTTGTTTCAGTTTCGAACAAGAAAAAGAGCAGCTAAAAGCTTTAGTTCGCCCAAGCGAAAGAAAGTACGCAGAAATCAACCGTAAACTAAAAGAGGAAATCGAGCAAAGGCGCGAATCTGTCCAGAAACTTTCTGAAGGTATCAGTAAACTTGATTTACCCAAGCATTACAAGTTGCCTGATTTTGACGGAGAGAATCTCTTCGAACTCGCAGTGTTCATTAAAAAACTGTTGATTTACCAGCAAGGTATTGAGATTCAGTTACGAAAGGCCAAGGAAGATGCCGATAAGGCCTCTGATGCCAAAACTGAGTTTCTGTCAATGATGAGCCACGAGCTCAGAACACCTCTGAATGGCATTGTTGCTATGACTTACCTGATGCAACAGGAAGACCTAAGCCCCGAAATGCTGGAGAATCTTAAGATTCTGCAATTCTCTACCGAAAACCTTAACGTGCTTATTAATGATATTCTTGATTTCAGCAAGATAGAAGCAGGTAAGGTTGAATTGGAAAGTATTGACTTTAATTTTAAAGACTTGCTAGTCAATATAAAGAAATCTATTGAAGTACATGCGGCTTCTAAAGAGGTAGAAATTGATTTACATTTCGATGACAATATTCCAGAGCATCTGATTGGTGACCCGCTGCGCATGAGCCAGATAATGAACAATCTGGTGAACAATGCAGTGAAGTTTACAGACAACGGGCGCATTACCATTATTGCGCGCCTGAACCACTTCACCAACGATTCAGTAGCCATTGATGTATCTGTAAGAGACACGGGCATCGGCATCGCAAAAGAGAATCTTTCAAGAATTTTTGAAAAATTTGCGCAGGCCGATAAGCATATCACCCGTCGTTTCGGAGGTACCGGCCTGGGTCTGGGCATTACCAAAAAGCTTCTGGAACTGCATGGAAGCAAAATTGAGGTACAGAGCGAAGTAGGGAAGGGCTCAAACTTCTATTTTACGATTAATCTTAAATCGACAGTTCAGCCGGATAAGATTTTGAGAAAAGAAGAGGTTTTAGATGAACTGACCCTGAAAGGGACAAGAATTCTGCTGGTTGAAGATTACCCGATTAACATAAAAATTGCTACCAGATTTTTAGAAAAATGGGGTATGAACTACGACACAGCAGCCAATGGCCGTATAGCCGTTGAAAAATTGTCTCAGAACGATTATCAGATAGTTTTAATGGACCTTTTAATGCCCGAAATGGATGGTTATACAGCTACCGAAAATATTAGAAAATTTGACAAAACAACCCCGATTATTGCGCTTACTGCTTCTGTACTAAACACACAGGACAGAGTCTATGAAGTAGGTATGAATGGTTTTGTAACCAAGCCTTTCAACCCCAAAGAATTGTTTCAGAAAATTAACAAGTATGCTTTAAGAGCCTGACCCGGCTGTTAAAGTCCTCAACCTTAGTAGTAAAAGCATTAACCCCCTACAGAAAGCCTCGTTCTCTTGCAGAACAGAGGCTTTTTGGTTTTAGAAGAGTACTCTTTCAGGGTGAAATTGAAGGTCAGATAAGTACTTATCAGCAATAAAATGGAGAAACTTATCAAGCAGACCTTTAATTATAAAAAATAGAATTTGAGTATCACAAAAAATAGCTATATTTATTTATCATTATAAGACAATATTGCATAACTGTTTTTATTTAATTTAAAAACGCTGTAATTTTAGAATAGAGTGATTATTATGAATCTACATGAAATCTGATATAACGGCAAATTCATTTAT
This sequence comes from Chitinophaga pinensis, assembly GCA_943368675.1. Taxonomy (GTDB): domain Bacteria; phylum Bacteroidota; class Bacteroidia; order Cytophagales; family Spirosomataceae; genus Emticicia. The sequence continues at coordinate 2,523 of CALRLN020000263.1, forward strand.
TATAGGCGGAGGGGAGATGGGCGAACTTATTCGCCGGAAAGACTGGAGTAAAACGGGAGTGGGCAGCCCCGATAGCTGGCCACCCGGCTTGCGGACTATCGTTAATTTTCTGCTCAATTCCAGATTCCCCATGTTTTTGTGGTGGGGAGAAGACCTAACCTGTTTTTATAATGATGCTTACCGCCCCAGTCTGGGTAATGACGGGAAACATCCGTCTATTCTGGGTATGCCTGCAAAAGAAGCCTGGCCCGAAATATGGGATATTATCAAACCACTGATCGACAAAGTTTTAACTACAGGCGAAGCCACCTGGAGTGAAAATCAACTCGTGCCTATTTACAGAAATGGGGGGATAGAGGATGTCTACTGGACATTCAGCTATAGCCCTGTGAACGATGAGTCTGATAAGCCTGCAGGGGTTTTTGTTACCTGTGTCGAAACTACCCAGCAGGTCCGGAACTTAAAAGCAATTGAAGAAAGAGAAGCTCAACTTAAATTTACTATTGATGCCGCTGAACTGGGTACATGGGATCTGAACCCCCGGACAAATCGGTTTATAGGCAATGCACGTCTAAAAGAGTGGTTTGGGCTTCAGCAGGATGACGGAATTGACCTGAATGTGGCTTTGAGCAGAATAATAGAAGCCGATAGACAGAGGGTGACAGACGCTATTCAGACAGCTTTGAATTACGAGTCAGGTGGAGATTATAATATTGAATACACTATCCTGAACCCAATAGATAACCAGAAAAGGATAGTGCAGGCAAAAGGGAAAGCAGTTTTTGATGAAAGCCGCACTGCCTGTCGTTTCAGCGGGATCCTGCAAGACATCACCCATCAGGTTCTGTCAGGGAAAAATCTGAGAGAAAGTGAACAGAAATTCAGACTACTGGCTGATTCAATGCCCCAGTTTGTCTGGACAAGCGACCCACAGGGAAACCTGAATTATTATAACCAGTCCGTTTTTAATTATTCAGGCACTTCTCCTGCTGATATAGAAAAAAATAACTGGCTCGATATTGTGCATCCGGATGACAGAACCGAAAATATAAGGCAATGGGCTGAATCAATCAGGACAGGTCAGGATTTTTTATTTGAGCATCGTTTCAGGCGTAGGGATGGTGCCTATCGCTGGCAATTAAGCCGCGCAACCCCACAGAGAGATGCACAGGGAAACATCAGGATGTGGGTAGGCACAAGCACTGATATTGAAGACCAGAAAGCGTTTTCGAACCAGCTGGCTACGGAGGTGAAAAATCAGGTAAAGGAACTGAAACGCCTTAACGATATTCTGAAAAAAAGTGAAGAGCGCTACCATATGATGGTGGAAGAAATTGAGGAATATGCCATTTTATATCTGAATCACAATGGCATCATTGAAAACTGGAACCAGGGCGTGGAGCGAATTAAAGGCTATGCCGCTGATGAAATTATCGGAAAGAGTTTCTCAATATTTTACACGCCTGAAGATAAAGCCAATAACCTGCCCCGAAAACTGCTGGAACAAGCCGAAATTACCGGAAAGGCAGTTCAGGAGGGATGGAGGATCCGTAAAGATGGTAGCCTTTTCTGGGCAAGTGTGGTGATTACGGCCGTACACAATCAAGACAATGAAGTAATCGGGTTTTCGAAGATAACCCATGATTTAACAGAGAAAAAACGAGCCGAAGATAAACTCAATGCAAATGCACAGGAACTGGAACAAAAAAATAAAGAACTGGAGAGAATAAATACAGATCTGCAATCTTTTGCTTATGTGGCAAGTCATGATTTGCAGGAGCCCCTGCGAAAAATACAGACTTTTTCCAGTAGGCTGTTACAAAAGGAAGTGCAGAACTTGTCAGAATCAGGCAAAGATTATTTTGACAGAATAAAAAAATCAACAGCCCGGATGCAAACGCTCATTGAAGATCTGCTGGCTTATTCACGAACCAATACTGTAGAACGAATCTTTGAAAAAATAGATATTAGTGAAATAATCAATGAGGTAAAAGAGGAGTTTAAAGAAGTCATTATAGAGAAAAATGCGGTAATTGAGGCGAGAGGAACCTATCAGATAAGTGCTATTCTTTTTCAGTTTAAGCAACTCCTGACGAATCTTATAAGCAATTCTCTGAAATTCTCAAAAACCGACGTTCCGCCTTATGTGCTGATCAGAAGTCGATTAATAAACGCTTCTGATTCCCTGAATCTACCTTTACTTCCTGAAAAAAGCTATTGTCAGATAACTATAACAGATAACGGTATAGGCTTTGATGATGAATACAAAGAACGGATTTTTGAAATCTTTCAGCGTCTGCATGGCAAAAGTGAATATAAAGGTACCGGAATTGGCCTGGCAATTGTGAAAAAGATAGTAGACAATCATAACGGATTTATAAGGGCATCAGGCCAACCCGGGCATGGGGCTACTTTTGATATTTATCTGCCGTTGCATCAGATTTAATAGTGGTTTGTTGATGGGGATGGGAAAGACAGAAGTAATTTTTTGCGAAAACCGCTTTTGTCGTTTATTTGTTCTAAACAATTGCTTCGTTCAGATGTGGTGCGCCAAAGCGTTTAAGACTTGCCATGTGAGATTTAATTGCCTTAAAGAAAGTTTTGTTTTCAAGATATATAAGCCCGAATTCCCTGGCAGTTTCTTTCACAATCGGTGCCAGTTTAGGATAATGTACATGACAGATCTTCGGAAACAGATGATGCTCAATCTGGTAGTTTAAGCCGCCTATATACCAGCTCAGCCATTTATTGCGCGGAGAAAAATTGGCAGTAGTTTCTAATTGATGGATAGCCCAGTCTTTTTGTATAATCCCATGCTCGTCCGGCAATGGATAATTAGCTCCTTCTATGGAATGTGCCAACTGAAAAATAACAGTAAGAACGAGGCCGGCTGCGAAGTGCATTACGAGAAAACCAATCAGAATCTGCATGAACGGAATATGAAAAACAAGAGTAGGTACTGCCAGAAAAATACAAAAATAAGTAAGTTTCAATACAATTAGTCCGGCAAGCATCCGAAGATTTGCGCTTTTGGTCTGACGATTCAGACCCGACTTGATGAAATTGGCATATTGGATAAAATCTTTTAGCAGAACCCAGTACAAAGTAAGTATGCCGTAAAAAAAGAAGGCGTATATCCATTGAAATCGGTGCAGCTGCCCGACCTTTTCATGTGGCGAGAGTTTAATAACCCCCCGGTCTTTAATATCTTCATCAACATTGGCAACATTGGTATAGGTATGATGAAGGATATTATGCTGCCATTTCCAGTTCATTACACCGACTCCGGCCAGGTTAATTGTATACCCGACCCACTTGTTGATGGTGGGATTCTGTGAAAAAGCCCCATGATTGGCATCGTGCATCACACTCATGCCAATGCCCGAAACACCTGCGCCCATCATTAACCACAGAAATAGACTGACTGCCAGCGGGGGTGTGAAAACTATCAGAACTAAATAAGGTATTATATAGGCAGAAATCAGAACGATGGTTTTTATTACCATTGCTTTATTGCCATATCTGGATTTTTTATTATCGGCAAAATACTGGTCGACTCGTTTCTTCAGCGTAGGGAAAAAGAGGCTTTTGTTCGGCGCAGCGAATTTGATTTTTTCTTGATTTTTCATGATCTTTAATTTAACTATTTACCAAAGGACCTGGTGAGAGAACATAGTTAAACTTGGTCAGATCAGAAAGCCATTTAATTTAAAACGCCCATAATTAATATTTATTTGATTTTTAATGGTATTATTATGCAAATATTTGTGTATTTCTTCTATTACCGTGCATTAAGTAAGCCATTGGCATTGTAAATAATATTCATCGGTTTTTTTCTTAGTAATATAACAGATCTTGCAGTCCGTATCAATGGCGAGGCCGCGGGTAATATTAAGCATCATTGTTTTTTAGCAATCAATGCAGACTTGCCTTCACTATAATAGGGTGTTAGCTGAGAAAGCCCCTAAAAACCCCACAAACGGTGGCTTTGTATGAGAGTAGGCAGTTAATACATGAGCAATTATTTTTGAATAACTGCTATAACTGGCTGGTTTGGTAAGAAACAGATTAGCGCCTGCATTATAGGCTTCATCTACAATGTTTTTGCCCGAAGACGTGGTTAAAATGATACACAAAGTATTTTTGTGATTTTCGTCAATTCTGATAGTTTTTAAACACTCGATGCCGTTTTTGGTGGGCATATTAATATCTATAAAAATAATATCAATATCCGATGAGGTAGTTGATTTGATAATATCGAGAAGCTTTTGTCCGTTATCAACTATAGTAAGTTCGGCAGAAATAGCAGTTTCCCGAAGCGCTTCCTGAAATATGTCTCGGTCATCCTGATCATCGTCTGCCAGAACTATTTTGATAAGAGGTTTAATCATACAGGCCGGAATTAATTTATTAAACTATCATAGAAAATAATCTAATTCAGCCTTTTATCAAAGATAGTCATATTTTAAGAAAGAAAGCCTCTTATCATACTTTATTGATAAATGATTTTAACTCTGCGGAATATATATATCAAATTTAGCTCCTTCCAGGGGTTTTCCTGTCGCTATAATAAATCCGTTATGATTCTCTACTATCTTTTTTACGATAGATAAACCAATGCCGGTTCCTGCATAATCAGATTGTCCGTTTAATCTTTGAAACACTTCAAAAATTCGGTCTTTAAACTCAGGTTCAAATCCAATACCGTTATCACTCACACTCACGTGGCAATAAGTTTTATGCGCTGCATATTTATCAATATGTAATTCAGGTTTTTCCAGTTGCAGAATAGCCCCTTTTTCACTTCTGGCTGTTATAACAATGCGCAAAGGGACATCGGGTTTCGAAAATTTTATGGAATTACTCAACAGATTATACACTAACTGATGAAACTGAAATCGAATAACATGCACTGTGCAAAGCTGACCGATTTCTATAACGGCCTTTTTCTGTTCAATCTTTTCTTTCAG
>CALRLN020000264.1:0-7451 GCA_943368675.1 Chitinophaga pinensis
TTCTGACTTACTGACTGAAAAATGGGGATACCTCCCGTTGTACATATATCTAATAGATATTGTTTAGACTCTGATGCCTCTCATTTTTCAGTAGCAATTTAAACTTTTTTCCTTAATTTAGATTTTGACTCAAACATACGAGACTCTGCCGGGACAAAAATGGTTAGCATTCGCTTGTTTTGAGAGTATTCATAACCGTTACCTGATTGGTTTGCCTTATCTTGAAGGTTAACCGTGCCACGCCACATTCGGATGAGTATTAAGCGTGACACGGTTGATAATACTGTTCATTTTTGAAACAAATACAATAGAAGGTCTTTAATTGGCGTGCCAATTGGTAAGTGGTTGGTAGTGAAATGGTTGTGTGATTTTGTTGTTTGGGAAAGTGTCTGATATTGGGACGGGGTGTGCGGAAATGAACAACGCAGAAGATTAAATATAATAGCACTTTGCAATAAAAAACCAGTGAAAGATATTCACTGGTAATATTTTATGTTAGGAGAATATGAACCTACAATCCAAATTCAATAATTAGAATATTTCTCAATTTGATATTATTCTCTAGGAATAATATCAAATTGAGAAATATCAGTTAATGATTTTGTTCGACGACCTTGAGCTGGTCTTAAAATACCTTTAATCTTAACTAATCCTCCGCCTTCAATTCCATGTGCTTGATATGCTTTATCGTATAAATCTGAATTTAAGTTAGCTCTTGCATTAACCATTTCGCCTTCAATATATAAACGCAAAGTTACTTCTCCCGCTCTTCTTCCATCATCGCCAACGTTTCCATATAAATTTTCAACACTACCAAAGAAAACATCTGAGGTATCTCTTGTTTCTGGTTGAAAATAGCTTTTTAATTCTTCTATTTTAGTTTTTAAAGAATACGGAAATTTTACAGATCTAGGAAATGGCGGAGAGTTTATTTTTCTTAAATAAGCTCGACTCCAATCAAATCTTAATTCAAAAGGCAATTCTCTTTCATCATCAAAAAGACCAATTATTGCGTCACACAAATTATAAGATATAAATGGAGAAGAAGAGTTTTTTTGCTCTTCAAATAGTTCACTAATATAGTCCCCTTCAATGGATTCAATAATCTTATTTGCGCCATTATTTATTATTTCAAATGCTCTTCTACTTATCGGTTTCTGAACATTATCTTCTTCAAATAAAGATTGTTGATAAGAAGTTTCAATTTGGACGGGACAAGAAATTTTTAGTATGAAACTCCCTTCCTCTGTATGTCGAAAACGAGATGCTTTTAATACTTCTACTGCTTCAGTTCTAGACATCCTTTTATGAAATAAACTTGGGTTTATAACGGAGCTACTAGCAGCAAGAATCATCTGTTTTGTAGATTCAATAGAATCTAAAGCCTCTTGGAACGAAAGAGAATTAATAATTTTACTATCTGAGTAATATCTTAGAGAAATTACATCATCATTTACCTCTCTTATTTCTTCTAAAATTTTGAAGAATGTTTTTTGAGTAAAATTTGCAAGTTTTGCCAAAGAAATTTCGGCTAATTCATTAAAGTTCTCCTTATTATTATCTATGGGGAAAATTAATTGCCTAAAATCATTAGTTGGACTATTTAGTACATATAAACCATCTCTTAGGGCCTCTCTTACCAATATCCATCCATAGCTAATTGCATAGTCTCTAATCTCTATTGGTGATACATCAATATTTTTCATTTTAAGGTATAGTATATGTGGGTATATTTCCTATTCCAATGCCCTGGCAAAGCGTTATTAAACTTTGTGGAGTTAATAAGTTAGCTTTGGGTATGTAGACAGTTTCACTATTAGCATTACTTGAAGCAGGCGCACCTCTTAGACTTACCCAATAAGCTGCATGCTTCATTATAAGTTCATCAATGCTATTTGTTAGCCATAGGCTATCATTGTTAGATAAAAATAATACAACTAAAATCCTGTAAGGCAATCCAATATCCGCTCTCATTTTATCATACCCTTTAATTCCTTGGTAAGGATATGAAATATGAGTAGCTGTTGTTACCCCCATATTTTTAGTTGCTTTTAACTGAACTCTAATAGGTACATCTTTTATATAAGTACCTGGAATATCGTCAAAGTATTCCAAATTTGCATCAATAGCATAATTATCAGCATGCCTATTTGCAATAGTACAATTTATCCCTGCTCTGCTAGCAATTGCGTGCAGATATGCATAACTTAACTCTGATTCAATATCATTTAAAGGTAGCGGCATAATCTTTAATACATTTTTAGCAACAGAATAAAGATAAAAAAATAATTATTTATGAATCAACTATTTATTCAAAAGTAAACAATTTTTGATTTAGTAATTAGAATTTTGTTAACAAATCAAAAATTAGATAAAATCAATCTCAAATAAAAATTTAACCTACTATAAATCATTAAAACCGAGTAATAAGGAATTGTTTGAGTAACAACTGTTGAATTTTTAATTTTGGTTAAATAAACTAAAACAATGAATAGAAGAGGTATTAGCCAAATCAATAAAAATCTTGCGCAATTAATTAAAGTCAATAATATACCCTTTTATAAAAAAGGAGAATTTTACGTAAGTGCTCTTTTAGCGATTGCAGCAATAATTATTGGTTTAGCTGCTTTGAGACAAGACCGAGAATTGAGTAATCAAGCTCAGCAAATTGATGGCTTTAAACAATTGCTAAGGAATTCTGAATCTCAAAAGGATACCTTAAACAAAGCCCTTAATGTTTTATCAAATCAACTTAAAGTTTTGTCAAATCAATTAAAGTTGAATGAAGAAGAGCAAATACAAAGTAATCAAGATAATGAATATAAAAGAGCAAATTATGAGGCAAGTTTTAGGAGTTCAGCTCAAAATCTAAAGCTATATAGTTTTATGTCAATGGTTAACCCTCTTACTGAGCATATTAGAGATTGGGAACCAGAAAGGAGAGATTCCTATGTACTTAATATAAGTGAAATTTTGAAACAAGAATTAGCTAATCCTTTTTTATTGCAAAACCCAAAGTTGGCCAAAGAATGGAATGATGTTTATATAAAATCTAGAACTTATTTTATAACTGTTAAGCAAAATATTCTATTTAATGAAAAGGGAAACATGAACGAAGTATCAGATCGCATTTTTATAAATTTCATGGGGAGAATTATTCTTTTACAAGAGAGCGTGAGTCATCATTTAGAAAAATATGCCTCCAAAAAGTATCTTTATAATGATTGGAGAGATATTGCACCAGATACTATTCGACTACGGTCACAACATGGATGGTAATATTGAGTTGATTTTAACCTTTCTAACAATAGGACAGGAGAAATCTATACAATAATCTAAAAATAGCCGAGGCTTCTATTAAGTGAAAGATACAATTGAAGGCTCCAAAAGCAAAGAATAGACTTCGTTATTTCAAGCACCATGAAAAAAAACCGAATAATAACAAAATTTATTATCCGGCCTAATATTAAAAATCTATAAAATACTCTACTCAAACCTCAAATGCTTCACAGACTCACCAGAGTTGGCTAGTTCTTCCAGAGAATCAATGCCAATCTGTAAATGATTCTTTACGTAGTTGGTTGTTACTTTTTTGTCGCTTTCTGCGGTTTTTACACCGTCCGGGGTCATTGGGTTGTCTGATACCAGTAGCAATGCGCCATGAGGAATTGAATTTACGAAGCCTACGATAAAAATGGTAGCGGTTTCCATGTCTATGGCCATGGCGCGGATTTCCTGAAGGTATTCTTTAAAAACGGTATCATGTTCCCATACACGGCGGTTGGTAGTGTAAACGGTTCCGGTCAGGTAATCGAGTTCATGCTTTTTAATCATGGAGCTAACGGCTCTCTGCAAACGGAAAGATGGCAATGCCGGAATTTCCGGACGGGCATAATCATTACTTGTTCCTTCTCCGCGAATGGCAGCAATGGGTAAAATCAAATCGCCCAGGCGGGTTGTTTTTTTCAAGCCTCCGCATTTGCCTAAAAATAACACGGCTTTAGGCTGAATGGCTGATAGTAAATCCATCACGGTAGCTGCCATGGCGCTACCCATACCAAAATTGACAATGGTTATATTTCCGGCAGAGGCGGTTTGCATGGGTTTGTCTTTGCCTTTTATCTCAACACCGAATTGCTCGGCAAACATATCTACGTAATTATGAAAATTCGTCAGCAGAATATAGGGTTTAAATTCTGATAGGGCAGTACCTGTATATCTCGGAAGCCAGTTTGCAACAATCTCTTCTTTTTTCTCCATAATAAATATAATTTTGTTTTAAAATTAGGTGCAATTATCTGAATCCAAATCAGGCAGCAGATAATTTAATGCTTTGTTAACAGGAAAGATGATACCATTGAACCTACCACCTTTCGAATACAAAATTAAGGAAATTGAGGGAAAAATCTGTATTTTTGATAGTATACGTCGAAAATATCTGGTTCTTACGCCCGAAGAGTGGGTGAGGCAGCATTTTGTGCATCTGTTGATGAACCATTATCAGTATTCTAAAAACCTGATCCGGCTGGAGGGTGGACTGAAATACAATCAGCTACAAAAACGCTCTGATATTGTGATTTTCGACCAGGATGGGGCTCCCTCTCTATTGATTGAATGCAAAGCACCCGAAGTCTCTATCAATCAGGCTGTTATTGAGCAGGCTTCCCGGTATAATCATACACTCAAGTGCCGCCATGTAGTGATTACAAACGGCCTGAAGACCTTTTGCTTTGAAATTGATTTTGTTACGCAGGGCTTCCGGCAGTTGCCCGATATACCAAGGAGAGTGCTTTAGTGATTAATTCGTCTATCTTCTTCAAAAACAGGTATTTGTGAAAAAATATTGCCGATAGATTTTTCATTTTGTCTGAAAATTCCTACCTTTGCACCCTCATTTTTGAGAACAATTATTTAATTTTTATTTAAACACTGTTTTAGTATGTTTCAAAACCAGTATGAGACGGTTTTCATTTTAACTCCCGTTTTATCTGAAGCCCAGATAAAGGAAGCTGTCGAAAAATTCAAAAAAACATTAACTGATAACGGTGCTGAGTTAGTTCATGAAGAACATTGGGGTCTTCGTAAACTGGCGTATACCATTCAGCACAAGAATACGGGCTATTATCAGTTGATCCAATTCAAAGCTAATGCAAGTATTGTTGCAACTTTGGAAACCGATTTCAAACGTGACGAGCGTGTTATGCGTTATCTGACTACGAAATTAGACAAATATGCCCTTGATTACAGCGACCGCCGTAGTAAAGGCCTAATTGGAAAGAAAAATGTAGAATCTGCTCCTGCTGAGAAAGCAGAAGCCACAACCGAAGCAGCATAATGAAAAATAACACAATGTCACTCGTTAACGACCCAGTAGATAGAAAAGATACGGCTCGTAAAAAATATTGTCGCTTCAAAAAAGCAGGCATTAAATATGTAGATTATAAAGACGCCAATTTCTTATTGAAATTTGTGAATGAGCAAGGTAAAATCCTTCCTCGTCGTCTGACGGGCAATAGCCTTAAATTCCAACGCAAAGTTTCGGTAGCAATTAAACGTGCCAGACACCTGGCTTTAATGCCATTCGTTGCAGACGGATTGAAATAAATTAGCGATTTAGCGAATTGTAAATTAGCGAATAATATCTTTCAATTCACCATTCGCCATTCAATCATTCACAATTATTTAAGATGGAAATAATATTAAAAACAGATATAGCAGGGTTAGGCTACAAAAATGACATGGTGGTTGTAAAGCCAGGTTATGCACGTAACTACCTTATTCCGCAAGGCTACGCACAGTTAGCTACTGCGTCGAATCGCAAGGTTTTAGCAGAAAACCTTAAACAAGTTGCTCACAAAGCCGAGAAAATCAAAACAGCAGCTTTGACTACTGCTGAAGCTATTGGAGACATGGTTATCACTATTCCGATGAAAACCGGTGAAAGTGGCCGTATCTTCGGTCGTGTGACTAACACACAGGTTTCAGACTTTTTGAAAGAAAAAGGTTTTGACATCGACCGTAAGAAAATCTCTTTAGAAGATATCAAAAATGTAGGTGATTACACAGCCATACTTGACCTTCACAAAGAAGTGAAACATAAAGTAGCTGTACAGGTAGTTGCTGAAGCGTAATAGCATATTGGTACGCCAATAATGCTAATATAAAGAGTCATCTCTAATTACTAGGGATGACTCTTATTTTTATATCCTATCTTTATAAGTCCTGAAACCAAAGGTTTTCAATAACTGAAATTCATCATTTTCTTTCCAGATGCCTATTGATGGCAATCCTACACCATTGAAGGTAGTGGTTTTTACCATTGTGTAATGTATCATGTCGTCGAACACAACAGTATCCCCAATTTTTAAAGGCTTGTCAAAAGAATAATCTCCCATGAAATCACCTGCCAGGCAGGTCATACCACCCATGCGGTAAGTAGGTTTACCCTCCACCGCATCGGTAGCACCCCAGATACGTGGCTTGTAGGGCATTTCGAGGGTATCTGGCATGTGAGCAGCAAAAGATACATCCAGAATTGCTACATCAATGCCTTGTGCGTCTACAATATCTAAAACCGTTGACACCAGATAACCAGTCTGCCAACCGATGGCCGAGCCGGGTTCGAGAATTACCTCAATATGATAAGTTTCTCTCAGGCGTTTAATCTGTTTAATCAGATGAGAATGGTCATAGCCTTCTCTCGTCATCAGGTGTCCACCTCCCAGGTTCAGCCATTTAACCTGATGTAGTAAATCGCCAAATTTCTCTTCAATATGTACCAGTGTGCGCTCAAGGGTATAAGAATCGTTTTCACAAAGTGTATGGGAATGCAAGCCCTCAATACCTTCCGGTAGTTTTTCACCCAATAAATCACGGGTGATACCCAAACGAGAACCCGGAATACAGGGGTTATACATATCAGTAGCTACTTCAGCATACTGTGGGTTGATTCTCAATCCGCATGATATTTTTCTGCGATATTTATCTATCAGCGGCTTAAACTGATTCCACTGATTCAATGAGTTAAAGGTAATATGACTGCTGTAACGCATCATATCGGCAAACTCATCAGGTTTATAAGCAGGGGCATAGGTATGTGCCAGACAACCCATTTCTTCTACAATCAGGCGGGCTTCATTCAATGAACTGGCCGTTGCGCCGGAAAGGTATTTAGCTACAGTTGGAAATGTAGCATACATCGAAAATCCTTTAAGTGCCAGAATAATCTGAGCGCCTGACTCAGTCTGTACACGATTCAATAATTCAAGATTACGACGTAATAGTTTTTCTTCTAAAACATAAGACGGCGACGGGATTTTAGCTATATCTATGGGCATTTTCTACAATAAATCTATTTGCCCGCAAAATTACTGATTTTCTATCAAATTGAATGGATTTATTCACCCGTCGGCTTGGGTTAACTGAAATATTAAGAAAGAAAACAGTCCGGA
>CALRLN020000265.1:0-7440 GCA_943368675.1 Chitinophaga pinensis
AAAAAGATAAAAAGGATGATGATGACGATGATGATGACGACGAAGATAAAGAACAGAAGCCCGTTGTGATAGAACTGAACTCACCAGCAGAAGCGGGTGTGCCGGCTTTGGGTACAACTGCGACTAAGGATGAAATGCTGATAGCTGAGGGGAATCAGATAAGCACGTATAATTTTTCATCCAAAACCAAGAATAGATTCAGTACGGGTATTATGGATATTTTTTTGTCAATTTGTTTATCGCCTGATGAAACAAAGCTTTATCTGGGAACGGATGATGGGTCAATTAAATATTTTGATATGACAACAGGCACTTATAAAGGTATATATATGAGTGTAAGAAAACCTGTGAAGCATATCAAATTCAGTAAAGACGGCAGAGAGATTGAAATTGGTGATGGAAAAATAATTGATGTGTATACTGTGGGAAAGAATGAGAAAAGGGAGTCGTATAAAGATGACAGAGTGATACTTCCGAGAACTTTTGTTCTTAACGAATCAAAGACGATGATTGCCACCGTCAACGGGGGAGAAATGTTATTAAATTATAGGGGTAAGAGTATGCGGATTGTTACCAAGAAAGGCAAGAACCGCGATTTTTTTGCAACAATTGAATTGACGCATTTATTTACTGGTTCTCAAGCAGGAATTGAGGAACTCGGGTTGTTTGATAATAAAGGCCTTGGTCTGACTGTTTCTCAGCTAAAAACAAAGTATTATAGGCCCAATTTGTTGTTGTCTTTTTTTCAGGGAGTTCAGATTGATTAGATTTCGGATGGATGTCGCTTTAATAGTGAGGTAAATCAACAGAAAAAGCACCCTTTTGAGGTGCTTTTTCTGTTGATTGGAGGTCCCGAGCGGATTCGAACCGCTGTGGAAGCTTTTGCAGAGCTCTGCCTAGCCACTCGGCCACAGGACCATTAGGGAGTGCAAAAGTACAAGCATTGTACCAAACTCCAAAAAAAAAGTGAAAATTTTTGTGAAAGTTTTGGGGTGGGGAGAATCAGGGTTTTTTGGGTGGTTTGTAAATGGTTGATAGGGAGTGGGTTATGGGATGGTGATTGGATTGATGATATATGTGTGACCAATTAGTGCAATAATTCAAATATTGTTTTTTATTCGGCTGTGCGGCGTCTGCTAAAGCCAAAATTGATATGTTATTCTGTTACCCCCATTTAAAAATGGGGGCTATTGAAACGAGGGCCTAATACAGTTACCCCCAATTCCATTGCCGCAATTAAAAATGGGCAGATGCTGTGAGAGGATATTGAAGAGTTTACTCTATTGAAACGAAAGCCCATAACAATTTTCGGAAAACTCAACGATTATTTAAGGGTGTTTGGGGGTTACTAACAGGTACACACAAAAAATATTTTACAACCTGCAATATTTTTTTATTTCTGACGCAACCCTTTCAATACTTTTTTGCATCTTGCTTATGAACGTATGATTTTATGACACGAATTTTATCCTTATTCACTAACGAATACGACCTCGCAAGGGCAGTTCAGCGGCAAGATCCGAAGGCTCAGACTCGGCTATACGAGAAATTCGCCTCAAAGATGCTTGCAGTATGTAATCGTTATGTGGGAGATAAAATGGAGGCAGAAGATGTGATGATTGAGGGTTTCATGAAGATTTTTGACAAAATAGACCAGTTTACGTTTCAGGGGAGTTTTGAGGGGTGGGTCAGGAGAATCATGATTAACGAGGCGCTGATGTATGTACGAAGCAAAAAAATGATAGCTGTTGATCTGGAATATGCCATTGAAGAGCCTAACGATACGGCCTTTAGTACAAATATGGAAGCGGAAGATCTGATGAGGCTGATTGAGCAGTTACCGGAGGGTTATCGCATGGTTTTTAACCTGTATGCCATTGAGGGGTATAATCATCAGGAGATTGGGCAATTGCTGGGGATTTCGGAGGGTACTTCTAAGTCTCAGCTAAGCAGGGCGAGAGCCATTTTGCAGAGTAAATTAATGAAATCAGAAAAAAGTGTAGTTTAATAATTCCCCTTTAAGGGCGTGCCGACGATTCGGCAGGGGATATGAAAATATCAATTATAAAAATGAAAAAACATCCGATTGACGAACTTTTTGCTAAGAAATTAGCAGAGCACCGCCAGGAACCTTCTCAGAAGGCTTTTGAGAAATTTCAGGCACGTTTGCAGGAAAAACAAACCCGACGTCGTGGTGGAGTTTTTGCTTTCACCCGCAACTGGGGCTATTATGCAGCCGCAGCAGGGGTGGTGGCTGCACTGACAATAGGAATATTATCACAACGCAATACAGAAGATGCGCAGGTGGCTGTGAATGCTGGAAAACCTGATAAGGTTGGAACTGTAGCAGGTCAACCTGCTTCGCCAAGTATTCAGGGAAGCACAGATATTGTAGCCAGGAATAAAATCGAAGCTGAGAAGGCACTTAATACATATAAAGAGACCAGACCTGTGCAGGATGTAGCTGCTGTTAAAGAAACGCAAGTGCGTGCAACGAATGCTCCGGTAGGCAATGTAATACCTGCGCCTGTTCCGGAGGAATCAAATGTTGCTGTTGCCACTAATTATCAGACAGAGGACGTACAAACTTTAACGGGTAAAAATGCAACAGCCATCGAGACATTCAACGGTAATAATACTGATATAGCTTCTAAATATAGTATCGGACGGGAGTCGGTAGTATTAATAATTGCTCCGGTAGAAGAGAGTGGCGTTCAGGCTACGGCTGAAACGGAGGCTTCAATAGCAGAAAAGGCTGAAAAGGAAAAATCTTTCTTAGCCAAACTCTATGGCGAATACAAACATTTTAAATATGGCGAAAAAGTAGATTTGAAAGGGTTAGGAGTAAAGGATGCCGTAGCACGTGTAGATGAAAACCTGTTTAAAGAAGAGCGTGAGGATGTAAGAGACTTTGTACAACGCAGAATAGGCAGAATGCAAAGAAAAGAATAGAGAGTTAATTGCTGAGCGGATGTCCGGCTGGTTGATGGTAAATACAAAGCGAAGAATACCAGCATAAAAAACTAAAGTAATACTAAAGTAACTATAAGAATAATTAATTACGACCAAAATAATGAAAAGATTAGGACTTATCCTCTTGCTGCTGTTAGGGGGAATTTCGGTAAAGGCATCGTATAAACAGGATACTACCATTGTGGAATTTACGGACAGAGGCGTAAAGAAACGTGTGACTGTTTATACTTCAAGCAAAAAAGATTTTGAGTTACCCCGTAATCTGAATCTGGAAAATGTGCTGAAGAGTATAGGGGTGGATTCGTCAGAACGTAAAAAAGCGCTGATTTTATTGGAGCAGAACGGTGCTAAGCAGGATACTATTCTGATAGTGGCCAGCGATGGCAGAAATATCAAGATTGTGGCGCGAGATGCCAGAGACCAGATGAGCAGGAGAGATACGTTGCGGGATGGCAATAATGACCACTGGAGCCGTTCGAACAGAAATGATGATGATGACGACGATGATAACGACCGGCAATACGCAAAGCCTAAGAAGAAGAGCACGAACGGGCGGTTCTTTTCACGCAGTGACTTCGGGTTTTACCTGGGGCTTAATAACTGGGCAAACGGGCCATCGGCTGTGCCGAGCTTACAAACGTGGGGTTCACGGTTTATCGCCTTGTCGTTCCGCAGAAATGCTACGTTGATTAATGGTAAGCAGATGGATCTGGCGCTTAGCTATGGCCCTGAAATATCGTGGAACAACTTTATGTTTGAGGATAACAAGTATATTGACCATACAACCGAGCAGGTGGAGTTTTTAAGTGCCGCTAAAGACCTCAACAAAAGCAAGCTGGTGGTAACGAGTCTGAATTTGCCGGTGATGCTTAATTTTGGCTTTGAAGAGGCTAAACTGAAAATAGGGTTTGGGGGGTATATAGGGTATAGAGTTGGTAGTTATCGTAAATTGAAATACGGTGATAGTAACAAAAAAGAGATTGACAGGGATAATTATGGGCTCAATGATTTCCGCTATGGGCTTACGGCAGAGATAGGAAAGAGAAGAGGTATTACGTTTTTTGGCCGGTATGATATGGGTGATTTGTTTAAATCGAACCAGAAGAATACGGCGGGGCTTCAGGCCTGGACTGTTGGGATAAGATTGTAAGGAAATATTTTCATAGGAAAGTGGCGAAAACCAGCGGTTTTTGCCACTTTTTTTGTTGATAAGCGGAGGGGTGGAAAAAAAATAAAAAAGAAATGATTTTTTTGTTAGTGAATATTTGACAATTAAAAAAAAGAACTTAATTTTGCACTCCCATTCGGAACGTAACGTTCTTTGATAAGGTTTCTGAATAGGGAAAGAAATAATCGGGGGTGTACCAGAGTGGCCAAATGGGGCAGACTGTAAATCTGCTAGCTTACGCTTACGGTGGTTCGAATCCATCCGCCCCCACGATTACTAATCGTGAATTAGCTAATTGCGAATTAGTGAATTATCAGCGGGAGTAGCTCATTTGGTAGAGCGATAGCCTTCCAAGCTATAGGTGGCGGGTTCGAGACCCGTCTCCCGCTCTTTGAGAAAATGCCTTCGTAGCTCAGTGGTAGAGCACTTCCTTGGTAAGGAAGAGGTCGGCAGTTCAATCCTGCTTGAAGGCTCTAGCTTTGCATCGAGCATTTTTTTTTGTTTAAGAGAGAGCAATCTTAAGA
This sequence comes from Chitinophaga pinensis, assembly GCA_943368675.1. Taxonomy (GTDB): domain Bacteria; phylum Bacteroidota; class Bacteroidia; order Cytophagales; family Spirosomataceae; genus Emticicia. The sequence continues at coordinate 4,666 of CALRLN020000265.1, forward strand.
GATTACTTTCTTTTGTTGTAGAATCAGAATTAAGATATGTTGTAACGAGTTGCTTGTAATTATCTGATTCTGTTTTTTTTAATCTAATTAGAGTTTTCTTTCGTAACCGGGAAAATGACAGGTTCAATCTAACAGTTCTGCAGGAAGGCTCATCAAAGTGAATAATTAATAAATTTTGTAATAAATCTAATATTTAGACTTCAATAATCATGGCAAAAGAGAATTTTGACCGTAGTAAACCTCACGTAAACATTGGTACTATTGGTCACGTTGACCACGGTAAAACAACTTTGACAGCTGCCATCACAAAGGTACTTTCAGAGAAAGGATTGGCAGAGAAAAGAGATTTCTCATCTATTGACAATGCTCCAGAAGAAAAAGAGCGTGGTATTACCATTAACACTGCGCACGTTGAATATCAAACAGCTAACCGTCACTATGCACACGTTGACTGTCCAGGTCACGCTGACTACGTGAAAAACATGGTTACTGGTGCTGCCCAAATGGACGGTGCTATCCTTGTTGTAGCTGCAACTGATGGTCCGATGCCACAAACTCGTGAGCACATCCTTCTTGCGCGTCAGGTAGGTGTACCTCAATTAGTTGTTTTCATGAACAAAGTGGATATGGTGGATGACCCTGAGTTATTGGAGCTTGTTGAAATGGAGATCCGTGATTTGTTATCATTCTACAAATATGATGGCGATAATATCCCGGTTATTCAAGGTTCAGCTCTTGGTGGCTTGAACGGCGAACCAAAATGGGTTGCAACTATCGAGCAATTGATGGACGCTGTGGATTCATTTATTCCACTTCCGGCTCGTGCAACTGACAAACCATTCCTGATGCCGGTTGAGGACGTGTTCTCAATCACAGGTCGTGGTACTGTTGCAACAGGTCGTATCGAAACTGGTATCATCAACTCTGGTGAGCAAGTTGAGATCCTGGGTATGGGTGCAGAAAACTTAAAATCAGTTGTAACTGGTGTTGAGATGTTCCGTAAAATCCTTGACCGTGGTGAAGCTGGTGATAACGTAGGTTTATTGCTTCGTGGTATTGAGAAAACCGATATCAAACGTGGTATGGTTATCTGTAAACCAGGTTCAGTGAAACCACATGCACACTTCAAAGCAGAGGTTTACGTATTGAGCAAAGAAGAAGGTGGTCGTCACACTCCATTCTTTAACAAATACCGTCCTCAATTCTATTTCCGTACAACTGACGTAACTGGTGAGATTACTCTTCCAGCAGGTGTGGAAATGGTTATGCCTGGTGATAACATCACTATCGAAGTGAAATTAATCAACGCCATTGCTATGGATAAAGGTCTTCGTTTCGCGATTCGTGAAGGTGGACGTACCGTAGGTGCTGGTCAGGTAACTGAAATCATCGCTTAATTTACATTAAGTAGATTATAAAGAAAAGCACTTCCGCAAGGGAGTGCTTTTTGTTTTTGTGGCTGATTTCAATTGATGGTTTGGTGGGGACAGAATAGGGGTTATCAGCATTTGTGTTGTCTGTTAAGAAACAACACGAGTGTATGCTTTATCTTATCGGAATCGTTATCACATTTTTCTTGGCCGTAGTGCTTATCAGCAAAAAGGATAAATCACAGGCTGACAAAATTCTGGCTGTGTGGTTATGCTTTATCGGCCTGCATCTGCAATTATTTTATCTGCATTTTAGTGGGCAATACGTCCATTTCCCCCATTTGTTAGCCCTCGAAATCCCGATGCCGCTTTTGCATGGGCCGTTTTTATTTTTGTATGTTCGGGCGTTGATTGGCCGGGAGAAACAATACTTTCAGATATTCTCTCATTTTCTTGTGCCTTTGATAGGGTATGCGCTCTGCTTATCTTTTTTTACTTTATCGGTCGAGCAGAAAATATTTGTCTACCAGCATGGCGGGCAGGGGTTTGAGTGGTTGAGTGAGCTTCTTTTTATTGCCATTATTATATCGGGAATCGTTTATGTGGGGCTCGCGTGGTATTTGTTGCATGCCCATAAAGCAACGCTTAAAGGCCGTTTTTCAGCCGTTGAAAGATTAAATCTGAAATGGATAATGTGTCTGATATACGGTATTGCGGCTATCTGGCTGGTGGTAATGCTGGGTAATGATATGCTTACTTTTGGAACGGTTACGGCTTATGTACTAGTAATTGGGTATGTGGGTATTAAGCAAGGAAATATTTTCAGCAATTATCAATTGTCTTATGCGGCTATCGAGGCAACAGATGTTTTTGACCCGGGAGTAAATGCGCGACATTACAGACCTGAAATGCTTAATGAAAACCCGGAAAAAACAAAGTACCAGAAATCAACGATAAGAGAAGAGGAGGCAATGAGGATTCATGCAGCGCTGCAAGGCTTGATGAACACCGAAAAACTCTACCAAAACCCTGAATTAAATCTAAGTGATTTGGCAGAAAGGCTGGGAGTTCATCAGAATGCTTTGTCACAGGTGATTAACTCTTGTGAACAAAAGCATTTCTGTGATTATATCAATGAATTACGGATAGAGGCATTTAAGGCGATGATCCGGCTACCGGATAGCCGGAAGTATACGATTCTATCGCTGGCGTTTGATTGCGGGTTTAATTCAAAGACTGCTTTTAACCGGACTTTCAAGAAATTTGTCGGGGTGACGCCGAAGGAGTACACGGCACAACTTAAAGACAATACGATAAAAAGCAGGCAAGGTCAGTCTGTATAAGCCAGTAATACTCCTGATATTTCGTTACCTGCTGCGTTTTGCTGAAAGGTTATGGTTGATGG
>CALRLN020000266.1:0-7353 GCA_943368675.1 Chitinophaga pinensis
ACCAATACTAACTATAAGAGTATCTTACTAAGCTGGGCACAGCAGGAGGGTAAGAAAATTGCTTTCGAGATTGTGCAGGAAAATGGTAAGCATCACCATAAAGAGTTTGTGGCTCAGGTAAAAGTAAATGGTGAAGCTATCAGTACAGGCGGAGGCTGGAATAAGAAAAAAGCCGAGCAGGAGGCCGCTCGCAGGGCCTGCGAAAGTTTAGAGATAAAGTCAGCACAGTAAATATAAAGAAAAAAGGCACAAGCGCTTGTGCCTTTTTTCTTTATATAGAGACAACAGTCGAATAAAAATCTGCTTCGTGCAGCAAATGAAATGAGCCAATTACCTACCCTTGTCATTAAATTCGGAACGGCTTCTATTACTCAAAATAATGGAGAACCAGACGAAACAATTATTGCCGATATTGCCCGTCAGGTATCAGAACTACATAACCGTTATCATATCGTAATAGTATCCTCAGGAGCAGTGGGTGCAGGCAAGCATTTTATAAAAAACTATTCGGGCGAAATTGCCGAAAGAAAAGCTGCCGCCGCCGTAGGGAATCCACTTTTGTTGAATATCTATTCTAAGTATTTCTCACAATATAATATCCAGATTGCACAGAGTTTGTGCGAACGCCAGCATTTTGGCAACCGTGAGCAATTTCTGCAATTGAAAGAAACCTATCAGGAGCTATGGAGTAATGGCATTATTCCGATTGCCAACGAAAATGACGTAGTAAGTAACAGAGAATTGAAATTTTCTGATAATGACGAGTTGGCAACTCTCATTGCTACAGGCTTTGGCGCTGAAACATTGATGATTTGCACATCTGTTGGTGGATTGTTAGATAAAGAGAAAAATATTATCAGCAAAATAGATTCCATTGATAACCATATATTAGGCCTGGTAGATAACAGTAAATCAGCCTTAGGGTCGGGGGGTATGGCATCAAAACTTACGTTCACCAAATTAGCAACCCGTATGGGTATCAGGGTGATTATTTTTGGTATGAAAACCAAAGATGGTATCCTGAAAGCTATGCAGGGAGAAGCAGGAAGCGAGTTCTCAGCACAGGCAGCTAATCTCTCATCCCGGAATAAATGGTTAGCTAGTGGCAGCCTTACAGTAGGAACGTTACAGGTAGATGCGGGAGCTGTAAAAGCCTTACAAAAACGAAGCAGTCTTTTAGCGGTAGGTATCAAAAAAGTAAAAGGTGATTTTGAAGTAGGTGAGGTAGTTGAAATAATAGACAGCCATGGTACGATGGTAGGAGTAGCCCGTACAAAAGTGCCAGCAGTTGAATTGATAGCGAATCTGAAGACCCAGAATTTTGAAGTGGCTAATGCCAACGATATTGTGTTGATATAAACTATTTTGTGTGGCGCAAACCTCCAGGTTCGCAGTAATAATTGTATAAATATTGCGGAAGAAAGCGACCATTTTAACTGATTAGCTTGATTAAGGAAAATGGTATAATGCTATATAAATAACTCATAGGGTAAGAATAACATCGAATAAATTGCCCTATAAGATAACAAAGGGAATCTATTAGTATATACCGACTTCACTATGTCCGCTCAAATCGGCGCAGAGGCTTAAAAACAAATTTCCTCCCAATTCTTGCCATAATACTATATAAATCGTACTTTCAAAATAAAAATCTATTATTATGAAAAAAATATTTCTACTCCTCCTTATCACTAATCTTGCAATGGCACAAACAAAACCTGAACCAACACTCAAATCTATTTTGTTAGAGCAATTAAAGACAACACATACCGACAAAGATTGGTTTGTGCCTGTAAATGTCGCCTTAGAAGGCGTAACAGCTGAGCAAGCTAATTGGACTGATGGCAAAGGCAATCATTCAATAGGACAATTGGCACATCATTTATTATTCTGGAATGGGCGTGTACTGGCGCAATTCAAAGGACAGGATGTAACTAAATTTGATGGAGATAATGATAAGACCTTCACTAATTTTGATAAAAAGAGTTGGGAGGCGGTCGTAAAGGATTTAGATAAAGTACTCGCAGATTTAGAGAAATTCGTAGAAACAACCGATGAGGATAAATTAAAACAATTGTATTCTACCATTGCCCATATCGGTACCCATAATGCTTACCACACCGGACAAATTATTTATACACGTAAATTGCAAGGTGCCTGGGATGCTGATAAAGGCGTAAAATAGATATAATTATGGCAAAAGCAAAAACAGAAATTATAGAGGCGCTTCGCCGCACGGCTGATAAACTGCAAAATGGAAGCCAATATATGTGGGGACATATGGGTAGCTGTAACTGTGGTAACCTGGCACAAGAGGTTACACATAGAACCAAAGCCGAAATTCATGCCTATGCTATGCAGGGGCATGGAGACTGGAACGAGCAGTTAAACGACTACTGTGAGACCAGTACAATGCCGATTGATTTGATTATTTTTGACTTATTAACTGCAGGGTTTTCTTTGGAAGACTTACAGAATCTTGAGAAACTCTCAGATAAAGAAATTTTAATGCGTTTACCTGTAGAAAAACGTTATTTACGTCACAATGTTCGTGAAGATGTAATCGTTTACTTAGAGGAGTGGGCAAGGATGCTTGAAGAACGATTATTAGAGACCATTAAACTGCCTGATTTTTTACAAGAAACAACAGCATTAACCTATGCGTAAAATTTTTTTAACCATTACCCTGCTTATTTGTGCATTTTCGGCATTTTCACAAGAAGAAGAACCGCAACAACAAGAGAAACCTGCATTTTTTGAACAACCTAAAGCTGCCTGGAAAGATAAGCTGCGCTACGGCGGAAATTTCTGGCTTGGTTTCTTTGGCGCTTTCTACATTGATGTATCACCAATGGCAGGTTATGAAGTAACCAACAAAGGCACAATAGTCGGGTTAGGTGCTAATCTTATTTATCAGGGAGTGTTTAATGGTGGTGGCAATTTTGTCTATGGTCCTAAAATTTTTATTCGACAGCCATTATTTAAGTCAATTTTTGCTCATGCCGAGTACGAAATGATGAATGCGTATTCAGATCAGTTCTATTCATATATTCCAAATCCAAGCAATCCTTACCCGGATGGTAAAAAGAAATGGGAGGGATCTCCATTGATTGGCGCAGGCTTTTACCAGGGACGTCAGGGACAGAGAGGAAGCTATTTATCTTTGATGTATAATTTAGGCTACCCTAATCGTGGATTTATCAGCCCACAAGGTTTGGGCGGTAATAACTCTCCGATTGTGATACGTTTTGGAATTTTACTTTAATTATAGTTTTAAGAGTATCTGGTTCGTAATTTTGTGGCTAACATATTTCGCCACACTTGAAAGAGATCAGAAAATATTCCTTTGCCCTTATTTCAACGGTTTTCTTAACAGTTGTTCCGCTTATTTTTACTTCAGTCATTACTTTTTGGGTAATTGGTCATGAATCAGAAATAAGCGGTTACGATGCCAGCGTATGGGCGTTTATTACCATACTTTGCTGTATTACTTCTACTATAGCATTTACACCTCCTACTTTTTTAGCTTTAGTTTTTGGCTATTTTCTGGGGTGGAAAGCTGTTGCCCCTTTACTGGCTTTAAATATGACAGCTATATTTCTAGTCAATATTTTAACAAGATGGCTCGACAAAGATCGCTTCAGGACTTATTTATCAGAAAACAGAAGGGTCAGAGAGATATTGGAGAATATCAAAGAACAGGAGTTAAAGATTATTTTTTTTGCCAAGTTATCACCCGTATTACCTTTTGCGCTGACCAATTTTGTTTTTGCTTTATCAGGAGCAAAGTTGAGAAATATACTATTGGGAGGTTTTTGGGGAATGATTCCACGTACAATTCTGGCTGTCTGGACTGGCTATCAGGCAAAAGAAATCAGGCGATTATTGGAGAATCCGAATGAGGGGAATTTGCAGAAGATATTGTTAATAGTATTGCTGGTAGCTTCTGTAGCAGGTATTTTCTATTTTATTCAACCACGCAGGAAAAAACAATTGTAATAACAGTGAATGAATTCACTGACTAAGATAACAAACGTATTATTTTTTTGCATCGCCGGACTTAAGTCCGGCTTACATTAGAAATATATCCTTTGTTATTTTAGGCACCGAATTCATTCGGTGTAAACGAATCCAGTTAGAATGATTTAGCGATATTCACAAACTCTCTTGATTTCAAAGAAGCACCACCCACTAAGCCACCATCAACATCGGGGCAAGCAAAAAGTTCTTGTGCATTGGCACCATTTACACTTCCACCATATAGAATGCTTATTTCTTCAGCTACCTCAGCTCCATATTTTGAAGCTAGATGGTCTCTCAAAATTTTGTGCATTTCCTGTGCCTGATCATTTGAGGCTGTGACACCCGTACCGATAGCCCAGATTGGTTCATAGGCAATCACTACTTTTTTCAAGTCTTCGGCCGATAAATGGAAAAGGCTGTTAGTTAACTGACCTGACACGAAATCAAAATGGATGCCTTCGTTACGTTGTTCCAATGTTTCACCACAGCAGAAAATGGGTGTTAATCCTGCGGCTAAAATAGCGTTTACTTTTTCGGCAATGAAAGCGTCAGACTCATTGAAATACTGGCGACGTTCACTATGACCAATAACAATATAAGTAACACCCACCGATTGCAGCATAGGTACAGAAACCTCACCGGTATAAGCACCGGAAGCTTTCGGATAACAGTTCTGCGCGCCTAAAGCTACTTTAGGAGTATCAATTAATTTTCCGAAAGTGCTTAGATAAGGAAACGGCACACAAACTACAATCTGTACGTCTGGATTAACAATCTCATCTTTAGCCATATTAACTACTTCTGATAAAAGGATTTGACCTTCTTCAAAAGTTTTATTCATTTTCCAGTTGCCAGCGGCGATTTTTTTTCTCATAATAATTAGAGCTTTGGTTATTTAAACTGCGAAGATAATAGTTTTTCATGAAAAACTATAGGTACATTTCCATTGCGACGTCGGCTCGTATATAAGGCGAAGTGAAATTTTCAACTCTTGAAAACCCCAGTTTTTTATAAAGATTTAAGGCAGGATTAAGGCTCGAATTAGTTTCCAGATATACTCTTTTAGCACCTAGTTCTTTTGCTTTCCTGATAGCAGCCTCACCTATGGCGTAGCCAATACCTAAACCAAGTGCGGCATCACTCACACCCATTTTACAAAGCTCTAAGCCATCGTTTTCAATAGGCTTTAGAGCTGTTGTTCCTACTATTTCATTACCCCGGCAGGCCAGTAAAACAGCCCCGCCCGTAGCTATAAAATACTTTTCAGGGTTCTCTAAAGAATCTATATCGCCCAGTTCAACTTTAAAGTATTTGTTAATCCATGCATAATTAATGTCTTTAAAAGCCAAATAATGGGCCGGATTGTTAATATCAAATTCAATTACCCGCACTGAAAGACTATCAGCAATGGAAAGCATTGAACTCAATAATAAATCTAAATCTTCCTGGCGTGTACGATGATTGGTAATATTGGTGCGAATGGCATATTTACCATGAATAAGCGTGTATGAAGGTGCTGCTATACCCGACTCATGCAAACGCATCAGAAGCTCTTTATTCGTTTGATTCAATGCTTCTTCTGAATGCTGACCATCATTGAAACGAAAGCAGACAATATTCATGCTTACAGGTACTAATAGCTCCAGATTTGGCGTTTGTAATATCTTTTCTTCTAAGTATTTTGCCTGATCTATGTTTTGTTGGACCAAGCGGCTATATTTCTGGATACCGTGTTCTTTCAGAGACATCCAGACTTTTAGTGCTTTAAAACTTCGGGATAATTCGATACCATAATTGGTCAGAGGTTCCGGGCCTGCTGCCAGACCTCTTTCATGAGCAGTCAGATAATTGGGTACTGATGAGAAAGCCGCCTGGTGTAGTTTTTTATCCCGGATTAGAACACAGGCAGATTCATAAGGAACATGTAGCCATTTATGAAAATCAAAGGCAAGACTATCGGCCTTTTCAATGGTTTTTAATTTCTCTGCAAATGCAGGGGTGAGTTTCGCCAATGAACCAAAGGCTCCATCAATATGAAACCATAAGCCAAACTCTTTGCATATTTGATAGAGATCTTCTAATGGGTCTATTACTCCGGTGTTAACCGTCCCGGCATTACCTACTATGCAGAAAGGTCTGAATCCTGCTGATACATCTGCTTTAATCATTGCTGTAAGTGCAGACAAATCTATTTGGAAAGTATCTGTAACAGGCACTATTCTGGTGCGTTCACTACCTATACCTAATACTTCGGTTGCTTTTATGACGCAGATATGGGTTTCTGCTGAGCAATAAACCGTTAGTTTATCGTCTGTTCCTTTCTCTCTGATATGTAAATCATTCAATGAATTTCTTGCGACTGTCAAAGCCGTAAGATTGGCCATAGTAGCCCCACTTACCAGCAAACCACTTGCCTCCTCCGGAAAACCAAACATTTCTTTCGACCATTCAATTACCTGCTGCTCTACATACATGGCTGCATGATCGCCAATAGTTGTATTAGGGTTCATACCAGATGCCAGCATATCAGCCAGCATTCCCAAAGGAGTACCATTTCCCTGTACCCACGCAAAAAAACGAGGGTGTATATTACCTTTGTTATAAGGCAGAATAGATGATAAGAACTCCTGATAAATCTCTTCCGGTGCCTGGCCTTGCTGCGGGAGCGAACGATTGAGTACCTCTTTTACTTCGTCAGTAGGTTTCTGCCATACAGGTTTATTTCTTAGACCCTGCAAATAGTCTATCATGTCATCAATCATCCGGTGGCCTAAGGCCCTCATATCATCCCAGTTAGCAGGGTCAAGTGTTTCTTCTGTAGTTTGTAAATATTCCGGGTTCATGCGTTTGTCGAATTAGAACTCAAAATTAAGCATAGTATGGTGAATAAAGCAGTCTGTTTCTTGCTTTTCTGAAATACAGCAAGATTCGGGTCGTATTCCGGGAATCATTTCTCCATTTTTGCCAAAATAAATGCAATTAAAATGTCAGAAAGTATTAACCAACGAATAAAAAACCTGAATTGGGCCCATCATACCGAAAGCCTGAATGAGAAAGGTTATGCCGTTTTACCGAAAATTCTTTCGGATGAAGAATGTAAACAGTTAGCTGCCTCATATAATGATGTTAACCTTTATAGAAGTGTCATTAATATGAAGCGCTATCAGTTTGGCAGTGGCGAATACAAGTATTTTAAGTACCCCTTACCGGAAATTATTACCGAATTGCGTCAATCTGTTTACCCGTATTTAGCCAATGTGACAAATGACTGGATGGCTAAACTGGGTATTCAAAAAACTTTCCCGAATCAGTTAGATGAACTATTAGAAA
>CALRLN020000267.1:0-7350 GCA_943368675.1 Chitinophaga pinensis
TTACGTACTTTTTCTAAACGCCCTCAAAAACAGGTGATTATGCCGGGCGATTTGCTCCATTGTGATTTCGGAATTACCTATCTGCGCTTGAACACAGACCAGCAGCAACATGCTTATATATTGAAACCGGGAGAAACCGACGTGCCGGAATTTCTTAAAAAAGCATTTAAGCTAGGTAATCAACTACAGAATAACCTCACCACTAACTTCGTGGCAGGTTTAACAGGCAACGAGATTCTGGCAAGAGCGCTGGAGCAATCAAAGAAAGAAGGTCTGAGAGGCACAATTTATACCCATCCCATCGGTAATCATGGGCATGCAGCAGGGCCTACCATTGGTATGTGGGATAACCAAGGTAAAACCATCGGCAGCGGTGATTATCCCCTTAATTATAATACGGCCTATTCGATTGAACTGAATGTATCGGTTGATTTGATTGAGTGGAAGAAACCCATCAGAATTATGCTTGAAGAAGATGGTTTTTTTGATGCAAAGGGCTTTCGGTATATTGATGGCCGTCAGACAGAAATTATCCCGATTCCAAGACCATTGACTCATGCAAAATAAGCCGTGAAAAATAAATTGGTAAAGATAATTACAATCTTTACCAATTTTGTCAATATAAATCCCAAAGCTAAAATACTTGATAAGGATGCTGACAGAGAATTATCTCAACCGGAATTCAACTTTGCCTATGAATAATTTCTCGGTAAAAAGCTCAGCTACATAAACCCCTGTCTTCAATTTTTCATCTAATTTATATTTTAATGCAACACGCTGCGGATTTCTGGTAAAATCTACTGCTTTTGTCATATGTACTGTAACGGGGTTCATTACTCCTTTTATTTCTACATTTACATCTTTCGCTTTTGAGTCTTTCAGAGGCTTCTGTGTGATGTCTTTCAGGCTCAGGTATACAATTTCATCGGCTCCTCCCTTTGCTCCTTCAGGTAAATCAAACATAATGGTTACTTCTCTTGCTCTACGGCCTTTTACAATCAGTTTTTCTCTTCTGTTCATTACCTCTACCCGAAAGGCATTGGCACCTAAAAGTGAAGCAGATGATAGCTCTTCTTTAGGTAAAAAACTATTAGCGGTTTTATCGGCATTCAGTCGTCTTAAATCTTCATTTTCTTTGCTTAGCCTTGAATTATCAGCTCTCAAACGGGTATTTTCCCGCTTTATGGCGGCTAATTCCTCATTCAGCGATTCTTTCAGGTTTTTCAGTTCATTTACCTGTTTTCTCAGAGAACTCAAAGATTGATTTTCTTTTTGCAGACGATTCAGTATTTTGTCTTTCTCGGCAAGTTTTTCATTGATGTCAGAGATTGAAGCCGAAAGGCTTTGATTTTGAGCAGTTGCCGCTTCCAATTGGGTGGTTATGCCTTCTAATTCTTTTTGAAGATTGTCTCTTACTACTTTTAACGAGTCGGTGCGCTTGTTTAATACTTCATTTTCTTTTTTAAGGGTGCCTCCGATTCTCCATTGATAACCGCCCCATAGCAATGAAAGTAGTAGTAAAATACTGATAGCAGCGGCATAGGTTCGGGTCTGGTGTTCTGTGGGTTGCTGGTCCATGTCAGGTAGTTTAGGAAAGTTATAATTCAATTAAACAGATGGAGCTGCGAAATTAGTACTTTAAAAAGAAATTAACATAGCAGGATAAACTTCAAATCTGTTTTTTTAATCAGATTGCAATTAACAGTCTGTTATTTTTAGGGTAATAGTCATAGGATATTTCTCAGGCCGGATTTTATGGTAACTGAACCTTTAAGCATCATACAATTTTAAGCCATAAATCCTTTTCGACATTGAAAAGTACCTTAAATCTTGCTTAGTAATAAATTAAAAAAAAATAAATGACTAAAATCAGTGCTTTTAGATTTGTATCTTTGAGTAAAGGTATGTGTCGAAATCATTATTGATCAGAGAAAAAACTCTGATAATCAATAAAATAATACGCGCAAAAAAAGAATAATTTTTAAAGATTGTGAATGGAAATGTCGGTAAAAAAAATATTGGTAATTGAAGATGATCAAAGAATCGCACAGTTACTTACACGTGGATTATCAAACAAAGGTTTTGAAATAGAAGTAGCATATAATGGTACTTTAGGTCTGAAAAAAGCAGAGTCTATTGATTTTGATTTAATAATTCTGGACATTAATCTGCCCGAGATGAATGGCTTTGAAGTATGTAAAAATATCAGGTCATTTAAACCCAGCCTGCCTATATTGATGCTTACGGCTATGAGCGAAATAGAAGATAAGATTGAAGGGTTTGAAGCAGGGGCGGATGACTATATCGTAAAGCCTTTTGATTTCAGGGAGTTATATCATAGAGTATTGGTAGCCCTCAGACATAATAATCCTGAACCAGAAAATGTGGGGAATATCGTCAGAATTGCAGATCTGGAGATTTTTCTTGATAGCAAATTAGTGAAAAGGGCAGGGCAGGAGATAAGACTGACAGCCCGTGAGTATGACTTTCTGCTATTTTTGGTGCGCAATCAGGGCCGGATTATTTCTAAACCCGAAATTGCCACCAACGTTTGGGACATACATTTTGATACGGGTACCAACGTAATAGAAGTGTATATCAATATTCTGCGCAGAAAGATTGACAAAGGTTTTGAACCTAAACTGATTCATACCCGCCCGGGTTTAGGCTACATGATCAGAGAAAGTGCATGAAAATACAAACAAAAATAGCCATTCAGTTTTCGATAATTGTTGCGAGCTTATTGTCTTTGTTTTCGTTGGTAATCTATCAGCAATCGGCTACCTACAGAGAATTGGAATTTATGGAACGCCTTAAAAATAAGGCGCTTACTACGGCATCTTTTTTCATTAAGGTCGATGAGATTGACAAAGCTTTACTAAGAATTATTGATAAAAATACGCTTACAGCCCTGCATGATGAGAAGGTGCTGATTTTTTCAGATAAGAACGAATTATTATATAGTAATATCGACGAAATTGTCATTGATTATGATGCTTCTTTGCTGGATAGGGTGCGTAAGGCTAAATATCTGGAATTCTCGAATGGCGAAAACGAATCTTTAGGGCTGGTCTATAACCTGGGACAACAGCACTTCGTAGTATTGGCCTCAGCATTTGACAAGTTCGGTAAAAGTAAACTCAAAAACCTCAGTGAGACACTCATTGTAGGTTTGCTTGCAGGTATATTGGTTACTATTCTGTTAGGTATCTTCTTTGCCGGGGGAGCGCTCAAACCTGTAAATCTGTTTATCAATAAGATAAGTACCATAACGGCCAATAATCTGAGGCAACGCATTGAGGGCCACGATAGTAAGAACGAAATTGGTATGCTGGCTGCGGCATTTAATAAAATGCTGTCCCGCCTCGAACAGTCATTTGAACTGCAAAAGAGTTTTGTTTCGCATGCCTCGCACGAGCTACGCACACCTCTTGCCGCTTTAAAATCGGAAGTAGAGATTAGTCTGGAAGAAAACCTTTCAATAGAACAGCACAAAGGTATTTTGCAGAATATCCGTCAGGATATTAATCGTCTGATAAACCTGTCTAATGATTTATTGCAGATAGTACGTCCGTTTAAGTCGCCGTTAATCAATTTTGGTGAAGTACGTATTGATGATATTATCTTTCAGGCACAGGATGAGCTGGGACTAAGCAAACCCGAGTACAGAATCATAGTAGAATATGCTCAGGAGCCGGAAAATGAGTACTCAATTATTGTTTTCGGGAATGAGGCTTTATTGAAAACAACCTTTATCAATCTTATAGATAATGCCTGTAAGTACTCGCCTTTGCAACAGGCAGAGGTGACTATTGATTTTAACAAAACACATACTATAGTAACCATTAAAGACGAGGGGATAGGCATACCGAAAGAAGATCTGGAAACCATTTTTGAGCCTTTTTATCGTTCAAAAAATGCCTTGAATATATCCGGTTTCGGTATCGGGCTATCTGTTTGCAGTAAAATTGTGGAACTTCACAAAGGAAAAATAAGTATACAAAGTAAGCTGAACGAGGGTACAAAAGTAACCTTGCAATTGCCAAACGCAGATAGTAATTAGATATGTTTTAATCTACGATTAGACATTTAACCTCCATTTAATTTTGGCTTATAATGGTTTTAATGCTGAGTAGTGAGATTTGCATCAGAAAGTTCGCTTTCAGGTAAATAGTCCTCAACAATTTAAAATTTAAAACCATGAGAAAGTCCGTTTTATTAGCAGCCTTAGTTGTTGCAGCATTGTTCGCACCGGCTACATTTGCCAAAGGAGTTAAAAAGCAACAAAACCCCAAAGAAAAAACAGCCAAAGTAGAGAAGGCAGAAAAGAAAGAAGCCAAAACTGAACAAAAAGTAGCAGATGGCGCAAAAAAACAACATCATAAAAAAGCAAAAAAAGTTTCCTGACCGCCTATTGAAACGCAACTATAAGGGCTATTTGTAAGGATAGCCCTTATTTTATTTATATTTTAATGCCTTCTGCACCAAATCGCTTTTTTATTGCCAGCAGCAGGTCAGATTTCATGGTGAAGGCTTTGGTCGAAGATTTGCACCAAACGCTTAGCCTTAGTGTAATCCACGAGTCAGACAAATCAATAACCTGTACCAGAACCGGCGTAATTTTCTGCGTTGTTTCATCTGCCATCTCTACCTCCGGCGAGCTATAAAAATCAGGATGATTAACCGCAATTTCTTTGAGCAAAGCCATTGCTTTGTCAATATCATCAGTAATAATTTTTATATCAATCTGATTACAGACTTTATCATCAATAATCGTTGAATTTATGATATAATCTCTTGTAATAACCGAATTCGGAACAATGATATGCCTGTTCTCGGCATTATTTATCACCGTATATTGCAAGGTAATATCTTCTACAATGCCATGATGCCCGTTGGGTAGCTGGATAGAATCGCCAATGCGGAAAGGTTTATAAATAACAATGAAAATACCGCTGACAATATTGCCAAAAGTCTGCTGAGTGGCAAGCCCTATAACAACCGAGAGGATACCTGCACTTGCCCATAAGGTGGTTGCCAGGGTTTCTAAACCCGGTATCAGATGCACAACCAGAATAATGGCTAAAGCAAAAATGGCAAAACTTACTGCATTTTTCAGAAAACTGAAGGTAGTAGGGTTGATACGGATATTGCCGGACGTGACTCTTGCATATCGGTTCAGTGCCTTGCGCGCTAATTGCGATAGTACCAAAGCCGCAATGAGAATCAGGATGATACTAACCGAGTGGAAAAAGTCTAAAAAGAAACCTTTCATAAGCATTTGTGGATATTGATTGATGCCACAATTTAGGCTAAGCTACCCTAAATTACAAATTCAACTATGGCTGGTCGGTTATTGTTTGAAGTAAAATACTAAATTGCGTTATGTTTATCAAAATATAACGACCCTGTTTATCTTTACTCATGGAATCTTCTTTGTATATCCTTCTCTTTCTACTGGCCATTGTTGCTTTTCTTTATTCATCAGTTGGCCATGGCGGCGCAAGTGGCTATCTGGCAGTAATGGCATTAATGGGTGTAGCGCCTGCTATGATGAAATCGTCTGCATTGGTCATGAATCTGGCGGTCTCTTTATTCTCATTTATCGGATTTTATAGAGCGGGGCATTTTAAAATTAAACTCTTTATGCCTTTTGCTTTGGCAAGTATTCCTATGGCATATTTAGGAGGCACCATGACACTCCCCGATAGTATCTATAAAAAGATTTTAGCTGTTTGTATCTTGCTATCTATTGCTCGTTTGCTTTATCAGTTTCATTCGGAAGAAACTGCTAATCGGCCTATCCCGCTGTGGGCCGCTCTATTGTCAGGTGCTGCCATAGGCTTGTTATCAGGTATGATAGGTATCGGCGGAGGTATCATTTTAAGCCCTCTGATGTTGCTGATGCGGTGGTCGAAACTAAAAGAAACAGCAGCAGTATCTGCTTTATTTATCTTCGTAAATTCACTTTCTGGTCTCTACGGGCAATTATCTAAAGGAGGGATTCATCTCACACCGGACCTACAATGGGCAGTAGGGGCAACTATTATCGGCGGATTGTTGGGTTCTTATTTTGGCAGTCAGCGTTTTAATATTCCTACTCTCCGTTATTTACTTGCTTTTGGGCTTACTATTGCTTGTCTGAAACTGTTTTTTACCTGATTTTATCTGCAAATTTTGATTAATGCTACGTCAGCTATTTTGTAGCACCAGCTAGAAAAGCTTGGTAGGTACTAGTATCTTTCTGCAAGAATACTATATTTGCTTCGTAATAATAATCTACATAAAGTCTATTTAACCATTTCTCAACCCTTTCACCGTTCTTTATGAAAAGAATTATAGGACTTTTTTTGATATTTTCTACGGCCCTGCAAGCCCAGCAAACTAATCTTAAACTCTGGTACACACAACCTGCCAATACAACCTGGACAAACGCTTTGCCTTTGGGTAATGGTCGTTTAGGAGCAATGGTATATGGCAATGTAGCACATGAGACTTTGCAGATGAATGAGGCTTCTTTCTGGTCTGGTGGACCAAGCCGGAACGACAATCCTGATGCCCTGGCTAATTTATCGGCAATAAGAAAACTGATTTTTGAAGGCAAAAATCAGGAAGCGCAGGATCTGGCACAGAAGCACATCATTGCCAAAAAAGATCACGGGCAGATGTTTTTACCGGTTGGAAACGTTCGGCTGGATTTTCAGAATCATGAAAATTATAACAATTATCGCAGAGAATTAGATATTGAACAGGCTATACAAACCACTACCTATCAGGTAGACGGCGTAAAATATACGCGCACTACCTTTATTTCTATTCCGGATCAGGTAATGGTTATTCGCCTGAATGCCAATAAACCTAAAAGTTTATCTTTCACATTGTCGATGAATAGTCCCTTTAAAACGGCTGTTACTACCCTGCGTAATCAACTGTCACTTACCGGATTGGGTAAAGACCATGAAGGTGTGAGAGGTGAAGTGCGTTTCCGGACAATTACAAAGATATTGCCTAATGATGGGAGAACCACCAGAAATGATACAAGTATTACTGTTGATAATGCTTCGGCAGTAACGCTCTTAGTCTCTATTGCTACCAATTTTGTGAATTACCATGACCTGAGTGCGGATGAAAATAAAAAAGCAGAAGCCTATATAGCCAGGGCCGAAAATATACCTTATGGTACACTGTTTAATAATCATATAAAAGAATACCAGCGCTTTTTCAAAAGAGTGAAACTTGATTTAGGCACGAGCGAGGCTGCAAAATTACCCACAGACGAGCGTTTAAAGGCTTTTGCTCAGGGGAATGACCCTGCCTTTGCAGCATTGTATTTTCAGTTCGGGCGTTATT
>CALRLN020000268.1:0-7333 GCA_943368675.1 Chitinophaga pinensis
TGCATTTATAGGCAGTTCTTTGCCTAGTATTTCTTGAAATTCGCTATATTTAGCCAGCTTTTTCGCTTTCGTTGACATATTTTAAGGATGTGAGAACCCACAAAATACAACTTCGAAACGAAAAAGCCTTTTTTGTCATGTACTTAGAATAAATCTATTAAAATACTATCGGTTAGAGTGCCTGATTTGGTAGAGACAGGGCAATACCCTGTCTCTACGCCTTGATCATTATCAACATTTTTAAACTTTGCCTACAATATATACTGGCTCAAATCCTTATTCTTCACCAGATTCGACAGTCTTTCGTTCACCAGTTCTTTAGTAATCACAATCTCCGCATTAGCACCTATTTTATCAGGCACATCAAACATAATCTCGTTCAGCAAATGGCTCATAACAGTCTGCAATCGTCTGGCACCTATGTTCTCTACTTCGCTATTGGCATGAAAAGCAATCCGGGCAATCTCTTTCAAAGCCTCATCATCAAAACTCAGGCTCACGCCCTCAGCTTCAAGCATAGCCTCATATTGTCTGGTCAAGGCATTCTTAGGAGTTTTCAGAATCTGATAAAAATTCTCTTCTGTCAGGCTCTCTAATTCTACCCTTATCGGAAACCGCCCCTGCAATTCAGGTATCAGGTCAGACGGCTTCGCCACATGAAAAGCCCCCGCTGCAATAAACAATATATGGTCTGTCTTTACCGAACCATGCTTTGTATTAACAGTACTCCCTTCTACAATCGGCAATAAATCTCTCTGCACACCCTCCCGGCTTACATCAGGCCCGCCAGACTTACCGCTTGCCGTAGCAATTTTATCTATTTCATCAATAAATATAATTCCCAGATTCTCAGCCTTCCAGATAGCTTCTTCCTTCACCTCATCCATATCTATCAGTTTGGCTGCTTCTTCCTCCAATAATATTTTCCTGGCTTCTGCAATGCTCACTTTACGTTTTTTGCCCTTTTTAGGCATTATCCCCCCAATCATTTCCTGAATATTCATCATCGACATATCATCTATCGGGCCGCCCATCACACCTATCGAAGGCATACCATTGCTCTGTATATCTATTTCAACTTTCCGATGATCCAGCTCTCCTTTTTTCAGTTTTTCCCTGAAAGCCTCACGGGTTTTCTCATTCAACAGATTTTCTGTATAATCCTCTATTTCCTGTTTCTTAGGTTCCAGTGCAAACCCCACTTCTTTTTTCTCTTTCACAGGCGGAATCAGAATATCGAGCAGAGTATCCTCAACGGTTTCCAGTGCTTTGGCTTTTACTTCCTCTTTTTTGGTGGTTCTCACCATATTGACCGATTGTTCCACCAAATCACGTACCATACTCTCACAATCACGGCCTACATAGCCCACCTCCGTAAATTTCGACGCCTCAACTTTAGTAAAGGGCGCATCAGCAATTTTTGCCAGGCGGCGCGCTATTTCTGTTTTTCCTACCCCGGTAGTACCTATCATCAGAATATTATTCGGAATAATCTCAGACTGCATCTCCTGAACGGCATTCATTCTGCGCCATCGGTTTCTTAGTGCTATAGCTACGTTTCTTTTCGCCTCTTTCTGACCAATAATGTATTTGTCGAGTTCTTGTACTATTTGTTGCGGTGTAAGATTTTCTATTGTTTTCGCCATTAAAATAAGCTTATATTTAGTGTGTTAAATGTCTTCTATCAACAGTCAGGTCGCAAATTTAGTTTTGATTCTTTCTAAAACAAACGACACGCATGTTTTTATGATTAGCGGCTATTAAGGTTTACAAAAGATTGTGTTCAGTGTACCAATATTTTAAATTGCCTCCCGCAATGGAATTGCTGCTTTAGCTGGTGGAATAATAAAAACAAAAAAACATCCAGCCGAATGTTGCACAGGACTGTAACAACGCAGTACCTGCAAAAAATAGTCGTTTTGAACATAAGTAAGATTAACACAAACCACAGAGCATCAAAAGTATCCCGGGTTAATCCGTAGCAAAATATTATTCAATAAATCCTCATTAATCAGATAGCCTTTCGTTAATACAATAAAGTATTACATAATATGTACCTTTAAAGTAACCCCCTTATAAACAACGCCATATTTTTCATCAAAATTTTACAAAATCTATCAGGTAAACAGAATTTTTTGTAAGTTTGAACTAAATATCAAGCGTATAAAATAAGCTTAACAAAACGTAAAATCTCTGTCAGATTTTAGAAGATGTTTAAGTTAAATTTTATGAATCAAAATGAACTGTTTTTTACATAGACAAGGCGCTAAAACCGCAGTTTGGCAGAGCCAAATGAGGATTTTAGCAACGCAGTATTTGTAAAAAACAATCATTTTGAACGAAACAAGATTAACTTAAACAGCTTCTTACACACTTTAATCTAATTTTCACTATTCAACTCTTCAATAATGCAAAACAAAAAGACAACGAACAGAAGGGATTTTCTTAAAAGCGGCGCAATTGCTGCCAGTGGATTCTTTATTGTACCTCGTCATGTATTGGGTAAAGGTTTTATTGCACCGAGCGATAAATTAAATATTGCGGCTATCGGTGCCGGTGGTAAAGGTGGCTCAGACATCGCCAACGCCTACAACAATGGTGTAAATAACGTAGTAGCACTTTGCGATGTCGATATGGCTCGTTGTAAAGGCAGCCTTGACAAATTCCCTAACGCCAAACGTTACAAAGATTTCAGAGTAATGCTTGATGAAATGAAAGGGGATATTGATGCAGTCACTATCTCTACTCCTGACCACCAACATGCAGTAGCGGCGATGGATGCCATGTCAAGAGGCAAGCACGTATACGTTCAGAAACCTTTGACACACGATATCTACGAGGCCCGTAAATTGACCGAAGCGGCAAGAAAATATAAAGTAGTATCTCAGATGGGTAACCAGGGTGCCTCTAACCCTACCCAAAAACTAATGATGGAGTGGTTGGATAAAGGTACTATCGGAACAGTAAGTGACGTACATATCTGGACTAACCGCCCGGTATGGCCACAAGGTAACCCTCTGCCAACAGACAAACCACCTTTGATTGATTCTATGACCAAAGAAGATTGGGATCTGTGGGTTGGTACAGCCTCTTGGGTTGACTACCATCCATTATATCACCCATTCAAATGGCGCGGTTGGTGGAACTTCGGAACAGGTGCATTGGGCGACATGGGATGTCACCTGATTGACCCTGCTTTCAGAGTATTAGGACTGGGCTATCCTACTGAAGTAGAATGTAGCGTAGGTCAGGTATTCTTAAAAGACTGGCAACCTGAATATAACCCTGAAGGCTGCCCTCCGTCTTCAAGCGTACAGATTAAATTCCCTGCTACCAAACGTAATAACCACCCGGTTACGATGTACTGGACAGACGGCGGTATCCGTCCTTTCCACCCTGAGTGGATTCCGGCCAACGAACCACTGGCAGAAGCCGATAGCAGCAATGGTGTAATCATGATCGGTACCAAAGGCGTAATGACTTGCGGTACTTATGGTAATACACCTAAAATCTATCTGAAAAACGGTGAGAAAATAGAACTTACACCAAAAGTAGACCCGAATGTAAAACCACTGCCTGAACACGGCCACCAGGCATCATGGGCAGAGGCCTGCAAAGCGGGTTTCAATAGCAAAGAGCACAAAGGGCTATCTTCATCTTTCGATTATTCAGGTCCATTAACTGAAACAGTATTGATGGGTAACCTTGCTATCCGTAGCTATAACCTGCGTAAATCTAACGGTAAAAATGGTTTCAATTACGACGGACGTAAAAAACTAATCTGGGATGGCACAAACATGAAGATAACCAACTTCGATGAGGCTAACCAATTCGTACAACGTCAATACCGCGAAGGTTGGAAATTGGTGTAAATCAATTGAATGGCCTTAAAGGCCACAAAAATAACGTTCTGAAAAATATCAGATTTTGTAGAGACAGGGCAATGCCCTGTCTCTAATTTTATCCCCCTCAAAAAAACCGATTCATTTAATCACAACTCACGGTTAACAATAATAAAATCAATCAAACACAGGCCTCTCACAACCTCCCCATCAACTCAAAATCCCCGATTTTTGTCAGATACAGATAATTCAGCAACAACGCATTGGTATTATTAATCAAGCGGTGCGCCTCAGCAAAAGGCAGAATATGGGTAGTTATCCGCTCAAACTCATAATCTGTCCCCATTTCTTTTTCGTTCAGGTCAGCCATTTCTTCAGCGCTCAATTCTATTTCACAATAATACAGATAGATAGCCTCATCACTCGTACCCGTACTCGGGAAAACCCTTTTCTGCGGCGTTACATCAATCAATTGTTCGGCTGTAACCGATAGCCCTGTTTCTTCCTTTACCTCCTGCACCGCAATTTCCAGCGGGGTCTTGGTGCCATCAACCATACCAGCCGGATGCTCATAAGTAAATCCACCCTCTGCAATTCTTCTTTGTTTTACCAGCAGGAGATATTTCTCACGCGTATTTTTATCAATCAGACAGGTCAGCACACATACCACCTCCCCTTTCAGAAAGCATATCGGAGGTATCTTATCGCCCTCCGGTGTTTCTGCATCAAGCATCAGAAGAGTAAACAATATCTCACCGTTGTAGCGGTATCGGGTATAATGTTGGTCTATTCGATTGATTTTTAATCCGTTTTCTATCAGATTCTTCTTCCAAAGCTTAAATTTGTGCGCATCTTCGAGTTTCTCTTGAGTCATAAGTAATTTATATTTTAAAGCAAAAATAGGTAGTACATGAATCAAAACACAGGAAAATATATCATTCTCATCGGTGCTATCGTTATTTTAATCGGTATCATCATCTATTTTTTTGCAGACAAACTGCATTGGCTTGGACGCCTGCCTGGAGATATACGTTACGAAAAAGGCAATACACGCATTTATTTTCCCGTTGTTACGATGATACTCCTCAGCCTGCTTCTAAATCTTAGAAGCTGTTTAAGTTAAATTTTATGAATCAAAATGCATTATTTTTTACAAAGACAAGGCACTAAAACCGCAGTTTAGCACAGCTAAATGAGGATTTTAGTAACGCAGTATTTGTGAAAAAGAATCATTTTGAACGCAACAAGATTAACTTAAACAGCTTCTTATTATTTACCTCGTAAAAAAGTTTTTCTAGGTTTTATTATGCAACCAAATTTTGTTGGGCTGCGTCTGTATTATAGTTGGTTCAATGATAAGATGATTAAACGCTAAAATGAAAAAACTCTACATATACCTCTTATTGGTAAGCTGTGTTTTCTCGGCATGTGATAGCGTGAAAGATCTTCAGCCAGTATTTAACCCTGGTGAGGCAGTTCCGCAGGCGGCTGTCAATGCCATTAAACAGGAGTTTCCCGAAGCAACACAGATAAAATTTTCTACGCTCGAAAGAGATAAATTGTGGGAGTCAAATTTTCAGGTCAAAATCGACCGCATGTCAGCCATAGTTAACAATACAGGGAAAATCACCGAAACCTATAGAATAGCCAACGGAATACAATTGCCCGATAATGCCAAAACATACATTACTACCAATTTTCCGGGCGGCGTTATTAAAAATGTCTGTCAGCAACTGGCTCCAAACAATAGTGCAATTATAGGTTATAAAGTAATTGTAAGCCTTACCGACGGCAAAGATATAGCCGTGATTTTTGATGCAACCGGAACCCTGATTATGGTGGCCTCCAACGACAGACCCGGCCAGCAGTCTAATGGCATGGGAGGCCAGCCCAGAATCTATTTTATTGAGCAGAACGACCTGCCCGATGTCATAAAGACTTATCTGTCTGAAAAACACCAGACTTACAACTTTATCAAAGCGGCTGTTTCTGTTCAGGGGCCTGCCAAGCTGTATTCGGTAGTAATTAGCAAAGACCTGACCACTTTTGAGTATCTCTTTGACGAAAAGGGAAATGTGTTGAGGTCTGGTACCTTGGGTTTTACCGTGCCATTTTACAAACTTGAATACAGACCTGTATTAGTAAACGAATTACCGCAGTTAATAAAAGACGGTCTGAATACAAATTTTAAGACATGGACTTATGAAAATGGTCTTGCGTTTTCTCAGAATGGGCAATTGCAGGGCTATTACGTATTAGTAACCAGCGATAAAAAACAATATTCTTTGCTGTTTGATGCATCCGGTGATTTTATAAAGGGTGAGCAGGTTTGTGGGGCTCCCGGCCAATCAAGCGGCAAATACGAAATAAAAAGAATCGAGCCCAAAGATTTACCCGAAACCATTACCACCTTTTTCAGCACAAGATACCAGTCCTTTTCATATATACAGACATCCCTCATTACCGACAAAGACAAAAAAATCTATTGGGTGGCCATCGTCAAAGATAATTTCGTGATTAGTTTTTCTTTTGATGATAAAGGCAAAGTAATCATTGCCTCTGAAACCCTGCTGAAATTCAATGCGGGCAAACTGACGGGCAAATACATTGAGGCGTCTGATATAAGCAATAAAATAAAGGAGTATCTGAACACCTTTTATTCCGGATGGGCCTTTCAGGCAGGCATGATGAATTATGTAGACAATAAGTTATTTTCATATATAATAGCCATCAAAGTTGGCAGTGAGTATTATATTCTGAGCTTTGATGCCACCGGCAATTTTGTGGCAGCAAGAAAAGGTTAAGGCCTGATTTCCGGCTGTTTTGAGGGCAGTAATGCTAGCCTATTTAAAAAAATCTGTTTGCCCTGCGCTCATTCTGACCAGGAAATTTACACAAGCAGTTATTAAACGTAATTACTAAGAACATTGCAATCCTTTTCAGAATGCCCAATGAAATTGAATTAGTACTTGGATGCCAAAGGAAAGATCCCAGAGCGCAAGCCGCCTTTTATAACTTATATAAAGGTCGGCTATTAGGTATTTGTCGCCGTTATGCGCGCACTGTTATGGAGGCCGAAGATATTTTTCAGGAGGCTTTTATAAAGGTCTTTAACAAAATTCAGGATTTACAAAAACCCGAGTCTGCCGAGTATTGGGTCAAATCGCTGGTTATCAGAACAGCCATTGACCATTATCGGCAAAACTCTAACGAGCGGCAATTTGTAGATTATCATGTGCTGGAAGACACCAGTAATACCGATATAAGTGCCATATCACAGTTGGGGCATGAAGAGATTGTATCATTAATCAACGAACTCTCAGACGGCTATAGAATGGTAGTAAATATGTACCTGATTGATGGATACGAGCACAACGAAATAGCAAAAATTCTGGGTATTTCAGAGGGTACATCAAAGTCGCAATTATCAAGGGCTAAGGGGCACCTAAGAAAAAAGCTCATTGAAATGGGCGTTACAGTTTAAAAATAAA
>CALRLN020000269.1:0-7320 GCA_943368675.1 Chitinophaga pinensis
GAAGTATTTAACCCCACACAATTAGACTGCCGCCAATGGGCAAGGGTAGCAAAAGCGGCTGGTATGAAAGGCATTATTATTACAGCCAAGCATCACGATGGTTTTGCACTATATCCTAGTAAATACTCGACCCATACAGTAAGAGAGTCAAAATGGAAAGGTGGCAAAGGAGATGTTCTTAAAGAACTTTCAGCCGCTTGCAAAGAGTATGGACTGAAAATGGGCGTCTATATTTCTCCGTGGGACAGAAACCACCCTACTTATGGCACCCCTGAATACAATCAGATATATGTAAATATGCTGAAAGAAATCTCGACCCAATACGGCGATTTGTTTGAAGTATGGTTTGATGGTGCCAACGGTGAGGGACCTAACGGCAAAAAACAGGTCTATGACTTCCCGCTTTTCAACAAAACCGTAAAAACCTATCAGCCTCATGCCCTTATTTTCAGCGATGCCGGTCCTGATATTCGCTGGGTAGGTAATGAAAACGGTTTTGCAGGAGAAACCTGCTGGAGTACCATCAACGGTGCGCAGCTTTTTCCTGCTTACGATAAACCCAAACACCTGAATGTAGGAGATGCTAACGGTACACACTGGATTCCTGCTGAATGTGATGTATCTATTCGCCCGGGTTGGTTTTATCACAAAAATGAAGATGATAGGGTAAAAACGCCAGCCGCTTTAATGGATATATGGAATAAATCAGTAGGAAGGGGTGCTAATTTATTATTGAATCTTCCGGTTGATGTCCGTGGTCTGGTGCATGAGAATGATGAAAAATCACTGATAGAGTTTAAGAAAATGCGTGACGACTACTTTAAGAAAAACCTTTTGACTAAAGGTACTTTCACGAAAACTGTCGGTGAAAACAGTTACGATATTAAGCTAAATCAGGTACAGAGTTTCAACTGTCTGGTGGTGCAGGAAGACATTCGTTACGGCCAAAGAGTGAGCCAGTTTGCAGTACAGGTAAAAGAAAACAACGAATGGAAAACCGTAGCAACGGCTACTACTATTGGAAATAAGCGAATTATATATTTCCCGAGGGTAAATAGCAAAGAAGTCCGTATAGCTATTCAAGGCACTTTAACCAAACCTTTGATTGCTAATGTGGAATTGTATGATACGCCTGCGAATTGAGGTTAAATTTTCTTTATTTATGGTAGGGGTTCAAAATTTTGAACCCCTACCATAATATTCCCCGCCAGGAGTGTCTCTTACTTCCACTCACAATCCTCGTCCAGCCATTCATATCCTGACTCAATAGGTGCGCCATCCGGTGCAGCCAACGCATTAGATGGGATAGTTGCTTCAGGATTATCTTCAAATTGTTTGATTTTCAATAAGGTCAGACGTGCAAATCCTGCTCCGTCAACATTATTATTTTTCAGCCATTCCTGTATATCGTCAATAGCGCCATAGGCATTAGCACGGGCTTCCATAGCTGCCTCTTTATTATTAGCCAGTTTCATCAACTGGTCTAAAAACAACATGGCAACCATTCTGTCAATCTGGGCATAATAGCTGTTATTTTTAAACATTTCCGGCTTCTTCCAGAGTTTTTGAACCATAATATTTGAAACCTCTGCCAATGTCGGCAAATCTGCTTTCATAATTTTCTGACTAACCAGTCTGGCACTGCGTTCAGGGTTCAGAATCAATCTTAAGGTAAATGCAGCTGATGCCTCTGCCGGAGCTAATGGGTCAAAACCTAAACCCGTATGACGTTTAAATGTCTCTCTCGGATTAGCCTGATAGCGAAACGCCCTTGGCGGAATCATTTTTAAGATATGATCCGGCACTGCCAAAAATTCAGGTGTCAATGTCTGCATCAACACATTAAAGGCTTCACGTTGTTTTGTGGCAGGTACAGGTTCATAAATTACCTGTCCGTCACCTCTTAAAGCAAAGTTATAATCAGCTCCCCCCAGTACTTTAGCAGTGGCCTCCGTCTGATAGCGGTGGAACATATACATTGGCACCAAAACCTCTTCAATGGTTGCCATAGGTGCATTGGCTCTGATTTTCTTGTCAGTAAAATCTCTCAATGCAATTTTACGCAATTCCATTACTCTTTTTAATTCAGTAACGGCATCTCCCCCATTATCCCATAAGTGTGTCGATGGGCTTATTGAGCCCTCCGGACGGGCATCCTGATCTGTTAAAAATCTTAGCCCTTTTCTTAAAGTATTCTGTACTATTTTCTCTAATTCTGCCTTTTCGTTCACATTATCCGGGAAATCCTGATAGCCCCAGATAATGGAAGCCTTATCATATTCCCCTATACCCATTGCATACGCACGAGATAGGTCAAATTTACCATTCGCATAGCTGATAAGCGGATGCGGATAATCCATTACTGAAGCACGACCATTGATACTTGAAATATAATTATGCGGTAAACCTAGTGTATGGCCTATTTCATGTGCAGACAATTGTTTCAACCTATCCAGAGACATATGTTCGATTTCTTTTACCTTCGATGTATCAGTCTCATAATTACCTATAAACCCTTGTGCTATCAGAAAATCCTGACGTACACGCAACGAGCCCAGAGTTACTTTCCCTTTCAGTATCTCGCCTGTGCGAGGGTCTATTATGCTAGCTCCGTACGACCAGCCACGAGTGCTGCGGTGTACCCATTGGATAAGGTTGTAGCGAACATCCATAGGGTCAGCATCAGCAGGAAGCAATTTTACCTGAAAAGCATCTTTGTATCCGGCTGCTTCATAAGCCTGGTTCCACCATGCTCCTCCTTCCATCAAAGCCGAGCGGATAGGTTCAGGTGCACCCGGGTCCATATAGTAGATGATAGGTTTTACAGGCTCGCTCAGAATAGATGTAGGGTCTTTCTTTTGCAGACGATGACGGGAAATATACTTTTTTTCAATGGGTTCACTGATTGGTGTGGCATAATCAAAGAATTCTATGCCTCCATAACCAATACGTGGGTCAAACTCACGCGGCGTAAATGCTTTACTTTTTCTATCGGCTTCAATATCCGGTAACTCCACAAAAGAATGGTGCTGGTGCATACTTACAATAGAAGACGTTGGTACTACTTCGCGCAGATATGACCCTGCGTTATCACCAGTTAAGGTAATGATTACCTCAAATTCTGAGTTTTTAGGAAAATTTCTGGTATTGGGAAGATAAACTGCACAACGTGAAGCATCCAGGCGGAATGTTCCCTGTCTGGAACGGGCAATATCCTGAATAGCTCCAACGGCATCCTGAATCAGAAATGGCGTTAAATCAACCAGCACTTTGCCATTGCTCTCGGCTTTTATATCAAATCCAAAATGAACCGATTTAGCAAATGATTGCTCTACTGCTCTTTTTTCCAGGGGGTCATTCGAGATGGCTCTGTAAGAATAATTAGGTTCAATCATCAGTACCTTATTGCCGCTTCTCTGAAATTTCACTACGTGTTCCTGCCCTAAACGACCCCGATCAAGACCAATATCATTAGAACCCACTCCTTGCGCCAATGATGGGTAATACAGCAATTCAGTATCAAATTTATCAATTCCGAGATAGACCTTACCGTCTTTGGCGTTCCAGTAAAAATCCAGAAAACCTTCTTTCTTATCCATTCCAGTTGTGAAGGCATCAATAGATTTAATATCCTGGGCAAATGAATAAGCACTGATAAAGAGCAAGGCCAATGTTTTGATGAAGCGTTTTTTCATAGAGGATATGTTTGTTTTTTTGGTTATGTTTTTAGTTTTTTCTTGCTCTACGATAACAGTGAATAAATTCACCGCCTAAGATAACAAAGGTATTTTTTGTTTATTTATGCGGACTTAAGTCCGCATTACATTATTAAAATCAATCCTTTGTTATCTTAGCCACCCAATTTATTGGGTGACACGGATATTACCAATCTGATTTAATTTACTCTTTTTCTTCCGAAAACTCTTCAAAAATCTTCAATTCATCATCTAAATTATGAGAAGCATGATGTAATTCCTGATTATAGATATATTGTATTGTTCTTGCATAATGTTGGGGACTAACTGAAATAGCTCCATATCCATCTTGCCATTCAAATTCCCCATTAAACCACCCTTGCTGATTTATCCACCTCGAAGATTCTCCTTTAATACTTTTAATAATATCTGCAATATTCTGGGTTGGATGCAGACTTACCAGACAATGTAAATGGTCTTCAATACCATTTATAATTCTTATTTTTATACCTTTCTCAATCGCAGTTTTCCGGATATGTTCTAATAGTAAATAGCGAAATTTTGTTTCTAAAAAAGGATACTTATTCTTTGTTGTCCAGATTAAATGAACATGCAAAGCAATATAATTCCTTTTCATTTTGGGGTTTTATTTTGAAATTGTTTCTAAATATTTAAAAAATTAGCAATACGCGCTGACTTCAGTCGGCATTACCTATAAACAGACCTTTGTTATCTTAGCCACCGCTTCGGCGGTCCGACCAATTCTATTGGGTGACCACGGGATTTTGCTACTATCCTTTGCATTTGGCTTATAGCGAATAGAATTCGCCGACTAATTAAACAAAGGACTATTTTAGTTGTTGTGCCGCCTTTAGTCGGTATTATTAATCCATATTACTTTAATTTTTATATTCCTACTTATAAACCTTCTCTCCCACCTTAATCTCTGCCTGAATGAAATTTTCTTTAGGCGGAATCGGGCATATATAGTTTTCGTTGTAGGCACAATAAAAATTATGGGCATTATTAAAATCAATCTCTATTTTGTCACCTACCAATTTGTCTTTCGGAATATTAATGTAGCGTCCGCCACCATAAGTTTCTTTGCCACTGGTCAGGTCTCTGAAAGGTAAAAGATAGATTTTCCCTTCATCAAAAAGGCTTACGGTATAATTTTCTCCATTAAGCATAAAAGTGGCTTCTCCTGCTTTTTTGATTTCGTTTTGGGTGCTGTCAGTCATTAAAATCATGACCTGTCCGTTGTCAGCGTTACCTTTAAATTCGGCTTCTATCCTATAATCAACATTTGGCTCATAATACTTAAAACCGCTAAAGCCTGTGAGGTTGGCAATAGGAGAATCTTTCTCATTTGCCAGATTCTGCTCATATTCAGTTCTTTGCTCACTTATGGTAGCAATATAATCTTCTGAACCTCTGAGGGAGTAAAATAAGATACCAATAATGGCAGTGACCAAGATAAAAAGGACAATTTTGTTTTTAAACATAGTGTTGCATGATTGTGAAAAACATCTGCGAATATACTTAAACTAGAATTTTATTCGCTATTCTTAGCTGAAATATCGTAATTCGCAGACGAAAACCTTATTAATTATTATATGTTTACCGGAATTGTAGAATCAATGGGACATCTCGTTGACATTCAGCCAGATGGCACAAATTTAACTTTTACTTTTGAATCTGATATTGCTCACGAACTAAAAATAGACCAGAGTTTATCTCATAACGGCGTTTGCCTCACAGTTGTAGAATTGCTGAATGCCGAGTATATTCCTATTAAAGGTGAAAACGGAGACCAAGCCGTAAGATATAAAGTAACTGCCATTGATGAAACCCTGAAGAAAACCAATTTAGGCAAATTAGCCATTGGAGATAAGGCAAACCTTGAACGTTGTATGCCAGCCAACGGGCGCTTCGATGGGCATATCGTACAAGGCCATGTTGACCAGACAGGTATCTGCACAGCCCTTGAAGACCAGAATGGTAGTTGGTTGATTTCGTTTGAATACGATGCTTCAAACAATAATATTACAGTAGAAAAGGGTTCTGTCTGTGTGAATGGGGTAAGCCTTACAGTAGTTAATTCGAAAGACAATGGCTTTAGTGTGGCTATTATTCCTTATACCTGGGAGCATACCAATTTCCATCAGTTGTCCATAGGAAGTACTGTAAATCTTGAATTTGATATTTTGGGTAAATATATGCAGCGGATATTCCAGAAAAGATAAAAACGGGGAAATTTCCTCAATTACTCTTCGATTTTCTGCAAAAATGTATTGGAATTGCCGTTGCCGGAAATAAGAATGTTTCTATCAAAAAAACCTGTACCAGAAAAAGTACCGAACACATTGATAATCGAACCGCTCTTTGCAATGCCACTTCCACTATCATCCTGAGCGCTTCCACCTGATTTTGTCCATAGAAACGCCCCGGTATTATCTATTTTAGCAGCAAAATAATCTTTTTGCCCAAAGTAAGGCAATGGCTTTGTTCCAAAAAATGGTGTATTTTTATGATATCCTGTTAGGTATCCGTTTCCACTGCCATCTATAAAAATACCTTTTACCTCATCGTCGTTCTGTCCACCAGCCTTTGTCACCCATTGTGCTGTACCGTTACTATCAAATTGAACCACAAAAGCATCTAAATAACTATTCATGGCTGTTATATTAATTGCCCCAAAAGTGGCATTGTCTGAAAACCCACCAGCCAGATAAGTATTCCCGTTGCTATCTGTTGCTACGGCATTTCCAAAGTCTGCGTAGTTTCCTCCACCTCTTCTTACCCATGCAACTGTCCCATTTGCGGCGTACTTGGCAATAAAGGCATCAGAAGTACCAACAAAAGGTGGCGAGATGGCGGTTCCGGCATAATTAAACGAACTACTGAATGTACCTCCCACAAAAATATCGTTCGCTGAATTAACCACAATATCTCTGGCAAAATCTTTATAAGTGCCGCCAGTGCCATTTACCCACTGAATTGCCCCTGTGTTATCATATTTTGCTACAAAAATATCTTCATCTCCTGCCGAGATAATGGCATTCCCGCCGAAATCAGCATTGCCTCTGAATGAGCCGGAAACATACACGTTCTGACTGGCATCAAGCGCTATTCCATACCCATATTCATAATTTGAATTATTACTCCCCCCCTTTTGAACCCATTGAATGACACCCATTGAGTTGTATTTGGCTACAAAAACATCGCTTCCTCCTGTAGCGCTGATATTCCCATTTCCAAAATTAACTGTTCCCGAAAAATGCCCTGTCACATACACATTGCCACTGGCGTCGGTCGCAATATCATAAGCCTCATTCCAGCTGGTTGTTCCGATAGCCTTTGCCCAGACAAGGCAACCCTTTTGATTTAATTTACCAAAATACATATTCATTGAGCCACTTGCCGTCAACGTAGTATCGCACACATTAATAGACGTTCCAGAAAACGAACCGCATATATATGTAAAGCCATTTGCATCGGCCGCCATTCCATAAGCATTATGCAAAAATGCACCCGTTAATGGTTGAGAAATAGTGGCTTTAACAGCCGAACTACTCTTGGCAATATCAGCGCATTTCCATTGATTGCCATCATAAAAACTCAG
>CALRLN020000270.1:0-7309 GCA_943368675.1 Chitinophaga pinensis
GTCTTTCAAAAACTATTCCTCCGCAGCCATATCCTGCTAACATTATTCCCAGCCATGGAATAGGTGGGTAGCCAATAGCGAAAGTAGTAGTTGACGAAATCGGTAAAAGTGAAAAACTGAATAAGGGTGCGAAATAGGAATAAGGTGGAATATTAAAAGGTAATAAGCCTAGGAGATTGTGGCAGAAAATAATTATTATACCGATAATCAATATTGTTTTTGTAGAAAGCTTCATTAAAAATGATAGAATAATGAATCCAAAACCAATGGCCGCTATTACCTGAAAGAAAAACATTCTGAATTTAAAGTCAAACCATAAAGCAAAGCCAACCACGGTAAATTCAAGGAAAATCAACCATAATCCCCGGCTTAGCAGAAACTTTTGGCTTTCTTTTAAGCCTGCATTCTGATTTTTATAGGATAAATAGGCGGAGGTTCCAGATAGGAATACAAATGTTGGCGCACATAAATGAGTAATCCATCTGGTGAAAAATAAAAAAGGAGTAGTGACGGCGAAGTCAGTGGGGTTTATGCCCACATGCAATAAATCACGGCAATGGTCAAGAGCCATAATTACCATGACTAATCCTCGGGTAAAATCAATAGAATTGATTCGTTTCATACGGTGCTAAAGATTAGAGTATAGGTTTTTAAAAAGAATTGTTCATCAATTGCCAATTTCGGAATTAATCTTTTGAGAACAAAATAGGAAATGGTAATTAGATTGCAGTAATAGAGAAAACCTGAATTTCGATAAAAGGATGAAGACCAGGGTTAGGTTCTCTGTCTCCACATTCGTGTTGAATTATCTTATCTGTCTTTTGTAATGAAATCCGCACTGTAGCGGCATTTGGGTTTGCCCTTAAAAACAATTCAATTATTGAATGTGAAGACTCGGTTGGGATATAAGATTCGCGAGTATCTAAAGTATTAAAAAAATAGGCAAGGCAACTGCCCGGTACATTATTAAAAAACTGAAAATCAATGGATTCTCTCTTTGGAGTATTGTTCTGGCAACCCGCAGAACCTAAAAATACTAAAATAGCAAATAGCAGGTAAGATTTAAGAATCTTTATCATATCAGTTCTTTTTTGATAAAGATACCTGAATCTCCTACAAGTTTGGAATTAACAATAAGGTGTAAATCTGTTTACAATCATTTAACTACCGGAAAAGCCACAACTCTCAACTTACTACAGCCATAGGGTATAAGAGTAATGGTTTCTTCTTTATCGTCTACCTCCCCTAGATAAACCCCATCTCTTGCAGTTACAGGTTGGCGTGCTACACCTTCAATAATTTTCCAGGCCGGAATCTTCCTGCCGACGGTTTTTATTTCAATAGGAGCATTGGTGCTATTCCACACAAAAGCATCAGATTTTGGTTTGATAATTACTGTTGAATTTTCAGTTGGTTTTTGTATTCCCGAACGTGGCAATCCATAATTCCAGGCACTTTTAGGCTGAATTTCATAATAAATGCCCTCTTCTTTTATTTCTTTTTTTATCCATTCTTCCTCAATTTTGAGTGCATAAACCAAAGGCCCCCGTTCAATAGCTCTCGAATTTTTAGCCCAGTTTGAAGTGATTACCTCCATCGGTAGTTGTAGCGTCAATTTATCTCCATTAGCCCATACTCTTTTAATTCTGGGGATGGTTCCTCCTTTTTCAGTTTTTAACTTTTGCCCATTCAACCATAAGCTTGCTTCCTTACACCATACCGGAATACGCACCTCTAAAGGGAAATCGACCGGACTAGGCGTACTTATTGTAAAATCAATCTGATCTTCGAATGGGTAATTGGTATCTTCTTGTATAGTTATTTCTGTGCCTATACCCACTTTGGCTTTGATTGTACTGGGGGCAAATAATAAAGCTGCTAAGCCCTTGTCTGGAGTTGCATACCATAGGTGAGAAGTAAATTTCGTCCAACCCTGGTGCATATTGGCTGTGCAACAGGTATATCCTGCATAAGGCCCAAAAACATTGCACATTCCACGCCAGAAGGGAAGTGAAAAGTCAAATATACCGCGACTTACCTGAACCTGATTGGCTATCTGGAAATATTGTCTTGAATTATAGTCGTCGGTGGTTTGTGTTGGTAAAGCATTGTATGTCATGCGCTCAAGTGCTTCCATATAAGTCTGGTCACCGGTAATACCAATCATTTGCTCTAAAGAAAACATTGTTTCTACAATTGAGCAGAGTTCAATTCCCTGGGTTGGGTCATTGCCATGCAGGTCTTCATCACCCGAATACATACCATGAGGCAATCCATGAAGTGTCATTATATCTGTCCACCCTGTTTTCAGGTTTTTCAATAATTCCGGATTCTTTTTTGACTGATAATAAATAGCCGGAAGTTTGATTCCCATGCCCACATTTACAGCATGCCTGTTCATCCATTTTTCATCGGTCTGGTTTGAGGCAGCCTGCATCACCCAATTGCGTTTACCTAAAAGGTCAGTCCAGGGTGTGGTTTGCTGATAAATGGTATCACCTAACTCAAGCAAAAATTTATCTCCGGTTATATTATATAGCCAATAGACAGACATCAGATTATCTCCTCCTCTTGCCTGAGCCCATTCAGTCCATTTTACTAACGGGCATTTTTTGAGATTCTGGTATTGATATTTAAAGTAGCCGGTAAGGCATTTTATAACTCTTTTATCATTAGTCGCAGTGTAATATTGCTGTAATACCTTAATCATTACCATTTTTGGCCACCAGTCTTCACCTTGTTGACAATCCGTAAGAGTTTTGCCTGTTCTTTCCTCTTTAGTAATGCCTCCTATATATCCATTGGGCCGTTGATTATCAATGACCCAGTTTACATATTTCAGAACTTTTGTTTTTAATTCCTGGTCATCCAATAAATAGGCCAGTGGCAAGGCTCCATCGAGCCAGTATGGGGTTTCCTCCCAGGCATCTCCTTTGCCGCCTAACCAACCATTATCATTCATGATTTTCGGATAATACTCATCCAGATGCCCAGTTGTGCCCTTTTTCATGATTTGCAATTGATTATACAGCCAGCCTTTCGGCTTTACCGCACCTAGTGGTAATTCAATATATCTGAGCGGTGCCAGTGGAGCTTTATTAGCAATATAAAAGGAATTCTGCGCCTGTGTTTGAATAATAATCAGAGAAACTGAAAGAAAACCAAGAATCTTCTTTATCATATTGAAAGGTTAATAGATTGAACGAGATAAAAATAAGAGATTTTTCTCATTTATTATCAAGTGTTCTTGCTACTTTAGAAAAATCAAGGTATTTGTATTTACCTAATATGCTTTGGTGTAAAGTTAACTCATAAGAACCACCCTCATAATTAGCTTTCGTGGTGATTTTCTCAACTTTTAATGCAGGGAATTTTGGTGTATTCTTTTCATTCAATAACTCATAAAAAACCCGACCATTCATCGAGGCTGGAATAGCCAGCTCATGTAAATGTAAAACAGTAGGAACCAGGTCAACATTAGAAGTGGGTAAGTTACTTTCATAGGCTTTTTTAAAGCTCGGTCCGGATGCAAGCAAGGCGATATGTACTTCGTAAGGGCTTAAACTACCATGACCTGCTACACCTTTTGCATAGCTTGTACCTGCATAGCCCTTATCGTTCTTCTCATCGTTCCAGTTATAATCAACCAATATATCCGCTGTTCTGCTTGGATGATTCCAATGAACTGCCTCATACGAAAGTGTACCCGCAACAAGGCCTTTTGTATCTCCTGGTTTTGCAGCCTTTGTGTATAATCCACCGACCCATTCTTGTGCTTGCAATCGGCTTATTATCTTTTGAATCTTATCTTTATCATGGTTCTGAACGTAGATAGCACCTTCAGAAACGATTACATCCTCACTTTCTTTACTTTGTTTCAATCCCTCTTTAATCAGAAAATCAGCAACATTTGTTTTACCTATAAAAGTGGCAAATCCATGGTCGGCTGAAATAATAATATTAAAATTATCGGTCAGCCCTTTTTGTTCAATATCTGCGAGAATACGGCCAAATTGTTCATCAACAATTTTGATAGATTCCATGGCGTAGTCAGACCCTATACCAAAAGTATGTGCTGCACCATCTGGGTCAGAAAACCATACAGAGCTTACCAGAGGACCGTCCAAAGTTATGGCATATTTTAATATGGCATCTGCTACCCACTTATGTTGTAATACATTCGGTTTGGGCTTTACACTTTCAGGAACTGGGCCAATTTCTTTCAGTACCTTTTCTTTGAGTGGTTCAGGTAATATCATACTTGTATTGATAACAGCGCCGCTACCCACTTTATGATTCTGCAACAAAGCAGACCCCGTAGAACCGGAACTGAAAACCATCATTTTTTTACCTGCCTTTGTCAAAATTTCTCCTAATGAAATAGCTGTCAGCAAATTGCCGTTTTCTGAATCATTGATTTTATTCAGATTTTCAGCATCACCCGTATTGAGTCCCTGTGTCTTATTTACTTTAGGAAAATAAACTGTATTACCCATTAAGCCATGTGTTTTAGGATAACTACCCGTTGAATAAGAGGATGAGTTTACTCTTGTTACGGTCGGGAACACGCTGTGATGCTTCTTTCCATAAGCTCCTTTCTTGCTGAAAGCATACAAATTGGGCATGTTTTCGGGTGTAATATAATCGGGTCTCAGCCCATCAAAAAATATAATCAGTGTTCTTAATTCCTTTGTTTTTTGTGCCTGGACAAAATGAAGATTGAGAAGGAGATATGATAGGATAAAGACCTTTTTCAAAAGGATATTCATAATAGAGTAGGTTTCTGTATAGTGTTGAAATAAAATCAGGGTAATGAATATAGCACTACCAATTGAACACACTAATGTACGTCAACTTAATAGAATAAGGCCATCTGGAAAGATGAATTATCTGTTAATTTCCTCAAAATCGCCAACTCCCTGTCTGATTACTTCGAAATCATCATCAATAGCTAGTACTACCGTTGATGGTTCAATACCACACCAGCCACCATCAATTATAATATCTGCTTTATCTTTATTCTGGTCGTAAATCACTTCAATTTCATTCGGATATTCGACAATATCATCTATGTCGTCTTTTAAGGATGTTGTAATAATCGGATTACCTAAAAGTGCTATGATTTTCTGAGGAATTTCATGGTCTGGTACCCTTATACCAATTGTTTTACGGTTAGTCTGCATGATTCTCGGTAACTCTGCAGTAGCGGGAAGAATGAATGTAAAAGGCCCTGGTAAGGCTCTTTTTAATAGTCTGAACGCAGTATTTGATACTTTGGCATAGGTTGCAATATTACTCAAATCATGGCAAACAATTGAAAAATTATTATGTTGAGGTTTGATACCTTTAATTTTACAGAGTCGTTCAACAGCTTTGGTATTGAATATATCGCAACCCATTGCGTAAACTGTATCAGTAGGATAAATAATGATTCCACCGCCTTTCAGACAATCAACCACTTGGCGAATCTTACGTTCATCTGGATTAGATGGGAATATTTCTATAATCTCGGCAGGCATAGTTTTATTATTGTGTGAGCAATTTAATGTTAGCGTTTTAATAAAACAAAAAGGTTCGGGCTAAAGTTTAAGCCGAACCTTTCTACTTTATAGTTTTTGGAGGCAATTACTTGCTTTTTTTCTCTTTTTTGCTTTTTGAAGCTTGTGCATCAACCGATTTTATCGCATTCATTTCGAAATAATCTACCGTCAGACCAGCCAGAGATTTCATTCCCAAAGTAAATCCTGATTCGTCAATATAAAAGTCCGGTGTGTGATGTGGCGCAGGACTTGTCTGTCCTTTTGGCTTGCCCCCTAAGAAAAAGAATAATCCCGGCACTTTTTGCTGAAAGAAACTGAAATCTTCGGCACCAGTCTGCAAAGGTTGTATGTTTACATTTTCTTTACCAGCGATGGCTTCGAGAGTGCCAATCATTTTTTCAGTTAAGGCAGGGTCATTATAAGTAACAGGGTAACCAGTGTCAATTTTTACTTCTGCTGTTGCTCCGGCACTTTCTGCAATATTTTTCGCCACTTCGTTAATTCTGCGGTGTACTAACTGGCGCTGCTCAGTTTCGAAAGTACGGATTGTGCCAATCATTTCAAGCGATTCAGGAATGATATTCTGACGAATACCACCATGTATAGCGCCTATCGTAACAATAGCAGGATTTTGAGTGATGTTTACGTTACGGCTGATGATCGTTTGTAGACCCATAACAATCTGCGAGGCGGTGACAATAGGGTCAATACCTGACCATGGGTTAGCACCATGCGTTTGTTTTCCTTTTAATTTTATTCCAAGCTGATCAACGGCTGCCATTGTTGGTCCTGAGCGATAGCCTATTTTACCAACTTCTGTTACAGAGCTGATATGCAGACCAAAAATTGCATCAACCTTAGGGTTCTCCATTACTCCTTCCATCACCATCAGTTCTGCTCCTGACTTGCCATCTTTCAACAATTTCGTGTCATAAACGCCCTCTTCCGCAGGCTGAAAAATGAATTTTACTGTACCCGCTAGATCATTTTTCATCGACGATAATATCTCTGCCACACCCATCAGCATAGCTACGTGTGAATCATGACCACAGGCATGCATAACTCCGGTCTTTTGGCTATTGTATTCGGTCATTATCTTTGATTTGAAGGGGACATCAACACGCTCAGTTACAGGCAGACCATCCATATCGGCACGTAGTGCTACCACAGGTCCGGGTTTTCCTCCTTTTAAAATACCTACAACTCCTGTTACCCCTACTTTCTCCTGTACTTCAATACCCAACGACCGAAGGTGATCGGCAACTATTTTTGAAGTTCTGAATTCAAGATTTCCTAATTCAGGATTTTCATGAAAATCACGACGCCAAGCAACAACTTTCTTTTCTAAGGCATCGGCTCCGGTACTGATTTTAGGTTTTAAAGCTGACTGCGCTGTGGCTAAACCGCAGGAAACGGTAAGAATACTTATCAGGAGATTTCGCATTGATGAAATTAATTTAGGTATTTTAATGAATATAAGGTGGTTGGCAATACTAAGTTACTAATAGAAATTTAATAATCCAACTTATCGGATAGCATCATAAGCCTCAATCATGCGGTCAGTTGAAAGAATATCTGCGCCGTTATTTACAAAACCTTTGTAAATGTAATCGCCTTTGGCAACAGCCATTTTATCAAGGTTGCCCAAAGTGCCCAATATCGTACAGATACCTTTTTGGTGTAAGAAATCATTAAACGCTTTATTCGGCTCACGAGTGCCTATAAAAGCCACCATATTTTTGTCAGGAATTCCGGCTTGCTGATGTCTT
>CALRLN020000271.1:0-7302 GCA_943368675.1 Chitinophaga pinensis
AGCCATGTGCGGTTTTGAATTTGTCAGGAAATATATCCGGGAAAAGTACACCTGCTATGCTGAACAAGAATGCCACACCAGTACCCAGGCCAATCAGCGTAAACATATTAAGGCTACGGTTAATCACGGATTGCCATGCTCTTTCAAAAAAAAGCCAACCTGCATAAAATACTACCGGAAGAGATAAAACCAACTGAACCCAATTCCAATAATAAACGTCCATGAGGCGGCTTAATGGATTATGGGGTATCATTTCAATCATGGCTATCAGAAACACCGGAACGGCGAAAATTAGTGCCACGATCATTTTTTTCCTTAAAGAGAGGTAAGTCTGGTTGTCTTCGTCTGCGGTGGGGAGCATCGGTACCAGTTCCATGCCGCAAATGGGGCATGAGCCGGGGCCATCCTGCACAATTTCAGGATGCATAGGACAAGTATACCGGCTGCCTGTTGCTAACTCAGGAAGTTTTTCGAGATTCATGCCACACACGGGGCAGTTGCCGGGCTGGTCATAAGTTTTATCGCCCTCACAATGCATCGGGCAATAATATTTCCCATTACCTTGCTGTGGTACGATTGAGTGTTTAAGTGATGAACGCGCCTCTTTATGCACTAGAGAAGATGGTTTGTCAACACTGATACTATAATTGCCGACTGCTGTAAGTGCCGTTTGTAATTGTTCAATAGGGATATGCTTTTGCATATGCACGGTAGCCATTGGCGGCTCCAGACTTACTTCAGCATGGATGCCCTCAATACCATTAAGGGCTTTTTCCACTTTCGAGCGACAACCGTCGCAGGACATTCCCTGGATATAATAAGTATGTGTCATGAAGTTTATGCTGATTATAAATATAAGTGGGCAGGGTAATTTACAAAAAATGCAGGCCAATACTTATAAACATCAAAAATACTGCTGATTGTTTGCGAGGAATATGATAAATATCACTGTTAAAACTGACAATCAATATAAGATTGGAATTGGCTGAGGTGATTGACAAAAACTGAGAGTAGGTGAAAGATATTCAGCTGAGGAAATGCCGGGAGCAAAATTTTTTAAAATCAATACAGGCTTATTGAAGAATTAGTATAAAAATGATTTGTATGAGTGCCTCCGTTTATACTGATACATCAACCTTTATCCGGTTTCTATTCGGACAAAAATAAGAATTATATTTAAAGCCTTGCTCTGTAAGAAACTGAATAAAGTCTTCAAACCTTGTGGGACAATTCTTTTTAGCCAACACGATTGTTTTGCCATCATCGGTGCTGCTTGCTGTGATATCTTCATAATTTATACCATGCAGTTGCAATGCCTCTTTGATTACATCCCGGATGTTGCTGATTTTATTCATTAGTATCATTTCAGGGTATGTCTGTTTGTCCGGAAAAACTCCCCGGCCGTGTTGTTCAGGAAAAAGAAATAAGGAGGAAATTGTAGCTTTATAGTGCAGTATATAGTTATAACAGTTTTAATAGTGTGTTTAGTATGTTGATGATAGGAAAATGTCTTGACTATACGGGCTAAGATTTATCTGTTTTGATAATGCTTTTAATGCAGAAAAATGCTTTTGTCTTATGGCAAAAAATACTAATATTGCCGAAAATTAATCTGACTATCAGTATTATGAGAAAAGTACTTTTGCTGTTGTGTGCCTGCATTCTGAGTTTATCATGTAATAAAAATTCTTCTTATATAAATCCAACCGATAGTTGTGGCGACAACACAATAAGGTTATTGCTTGAGGATAAGAAACTGTGCAGTAATGGATTTTATGAGTTTCAAAAAGTAGATATTGTCAAGAAAAAATTTGATGTATTTATCTGGTACTCAGAAGATGGAATCTATAATATTGAGAAGCAAATGTATTACTTGCATATTACAGGAGATTATCACCTTAATACAGAAGAGATACTGAGGCAAGTCAGATTCGGAGATGCAAAAAAGAATATTGAGCATGAAACCGGGTCTGGGAAATTCACGATTACTAACGAAAGCAATGATTCAATTTCAGGAGATTTTTCTATAACTGTGAAAATGCCTGGTGCAACCAGAAATTTGTCTATTGAGGGTAAAATCAATAAATTGAAAAATCGGTGATATTTTTTATAAATAGGTTCGTTAGTTTTTTCTTTTATCTGACTCTGAAAGACCTTTTTTTACTTCTATGTATCTGATGATAAGCATAAGCGCTAAAAGCGAAAGGAATATCCTGATGTCATAAACTTTAGCCATAAATAGCCCGAACATTATTAATAGTATGGAGACTTTAAGTGCTTTGGCTTTTTGAAGTGTTTTTTCCATACTATTTTATTAATGATTGTTTGTTACTCTCCAATTTAGAACTTTTATTTTGTTCGGTAAGCGTCTTTCTTAAAAAAATATGGGCAGGTTCATCTGCCAGTCTGAAGTAAGAATTTTTCTTACCGTTTCTACGTATTCATTAAAATCCTCTGGCTTGGTCAGAAACAGGTTAGCTCCGGCATTGTAAGCATTGGCTTTCACCACGGGGTCATAAGAGGAGGTAAGAATAACAGAAAAAGTGCTGTTTAGTTTTTTATCATTTCTGATTTCTTTCAGGCACTGAATTCCGTCTTTTTTTGGCATATTAATATCAAGAACTACAATATTATATGATGGTGAATCCGGAGATTGTAAAGTTTTCATTAACTCCTGCCCATCGCTTACCACTGTCAGCCTGGTCGGAATATTCACCTCCGAGAGTGCATTATTAAATATATCCTGATAGTCTTTGTCGTCTTCCGCCAAGACTACATTCAATGATACTTGCATAGTATAGGTCTTTATAGTTTTAAAATTCTATATTCGGGATTTTCAGGTAAACACAAATAGAACCTGTTTTGTCATCAAAACAGTTCAGATGTATTTCTGGTTCTGATAGCTTTTAACAACTATCCTTTTTATTGTCTTTGATTAAGCAATGGAATGATAAGGGCGAAGTCTTGTTTTCATGGGGTGTTAGAACTTCTTTTCTTTCAATCGGTTTGTTCGTGTATGTTGATTTAACTAAGTATATATAAAAATAGTTTTTTTTATGCAAAAATTGCCTTCAGCCTACAAAAAAAACAAACTTTAACTGAAATTTAATAAATAAGCTGCTTTTGGCCTGCACTTTTCATCTGCTTAAGTCTATTTTTTACATTAGCTTACTAATTGACAGGAGAACCGGATAGTTTGAGTAAATAAGTCTACATAATAATACATGGCTTAGATTTTTCATGTAAAATCTATGTATACAGAAAAAATAAAATTGTACATCCGTGAAAAAATTATCTTTTCTTAAAAAGAACGGCCTTTCTGTTTCTCTGCTTGGTCTCTTTTTGATTTTCTGGGCAGCGCAGACCCTGACCGGATGGAAAGTTTACAATAATGAATTACTGGAGGAAAACGGAAACCCTATCCCTTTTTCTGATTATCTGACCAGCGGACATTTCGTTTCGGCAACATTTGAAAACTGGGAAAGCGAGTTTTTGCAAATGTTTATCTTTGTGGTTTTTAGTATATTTCTATATCAGCAGGGGTCTACCGAATCAAAATCTATAGAAGAAGACGAAGAAGTTGATGAACTGCCTGATGAACGCACAAGCCCACACTGGATGGTAAGGCAAGGCGGGTTAATCAAGTGGGTATATGCCAACTCATTAAGCATTACACTTTTTCTGTTCTTTCTGCTGTCTTTTTTAGCTCATAGCTGGGGTAGTTTCAGACATCATCAGACTGAGCAATTATTAAAAAACAAGGCCCCGGAATTATATTCAGATTATATCCAAGGTTCTGACTTCTGGTTTGAATCATTTCAGAACTGGCAGAGCGAGTTTCTGGCTGTGTTTGTCATTGTATACTTTACAGTATTTCTTCGTCAGCAGGGGTCTTCCCAATCTAAAAAGGTTGATGCAAAAGATGAGGATAGTGAATAATTAAGAAGAGCAGAGGAATTGAATTATTGCTGCTGTTACTTTTTTACCTCACTTATTAAACACATTGCCATATTTCAGGAAATTCCATACTCATAAAACAACTATTAATCTGATGTTTTGCAGTGGCACATTCTTTTTATTGAGTATAGTAATTCCTCTTTTTATCATTCAAAATATTAATATTAATTAAAAATAAGCGCAACATGAAAAATTATTCAACAGAACAAGAAGGTGAAAAACTAAAGGAATTATTTGTAGATGGTCTGAAAGATATCTACTGGGCTGAAAAACAACTGACAAAAGCTTTGCCTAAAATGGCTAAAGCGGCAACGTCAGAAGATTTGAAAGCTGCCTTTGAAGAACACCTGAGTGAAACAGAAGGACACGTAACCAAAGTAGAACAGGTGTTTGAGATTATCGGTGAAAAAGCAAAAACCAAGGTTTGTCCGGCTATGGAAGGCCTGGTGAAAGAAGGAGAAGAAATTATTGAATCGACAGACAAAGGTACAATGGTACGTGATTGTGGTCTTATTATGGCTGCTCAGAAAGTAGAACATTATGAAATGGCTTCTTATGGTACATTGAGAACACTGGCCCGTATACTCGGTCATGATGATGCAGCAGAAGTGCTTCAAAGCATACTGGACGAAGAAGGAGCAGCAGATAAGAAACTAACAGATCTGGCTGAGTCACACATTAATGAGGAAGCCGTACAGGAATAAGAGTAAGAAAGAAAGAAGATAAAGTTTGCTTGATTGTACAGGCTTTGCGTAAGGCAAGGCCTGTTTTTTTTATGTCAGGATGTAATAGGCTTTGCGTAATCAGCATTCAATATGGCTGAGCAGTGCCATATTCTTTAGTGTCTGGGCGCGGGCTTTCAGGGCAGCAGCTTTCATTTTCATGATTTGTAGTTGAGCCTCCAGAATCATTGCTCTGATTTTAATGATTCGGTTATGTGCATCGTCCAGTAATTTCTTTTGCTTTTGTTGTGGTGACATGATTTTAATAATTTTAATGATAACAGCACTACTTTTTGAATATTGCATAAATCACTTATATAAAGGCAAAATATGTACCAAAATTTACTAAGCGGTTTTTGGGTAGGCTGAAATCCCGGTTCAGTCTGGCACGACCTGTGTTTCAATAGGTATATGAAGTTTAAAGCTGTTTTTTTGAAGTATACCAGAATTAATACATTCAAAAAGCCGGTTTTTTGCCGGGATTTGCTGATGGGTATTTTAAACCACAATTCATGCCCGATATTCCCCATGATATTATTGTTAAGCAATTGAATACCAGTAAATTGTGGTGATGGACAGAGGAACATTTATTTTACATGTAAATGAAAAATAAGTAAATACCATGAAAAGTTTTGATACTGATGACTACGCGTTTCCGCACGATAAACAGATAGTAGAAGTACCGGAGGAGGATAATATTGATACGCTTCTCTGTTTTTCAACTGTCAGATGGGAGTCTGTTTTTCAGCGGCCCCAGCATCTGATGAGTCATGCTGCAAAAAAATGGCGGGTATTTTATATTGAGGAACCCACTTTTAGTGAGGGAGT
The DNA here is from genome assembly GCA_943368675.1 of Chitinophaga pinensis. Taxonomy (GTDB): domain Bacteria; phylum Bacteroidota; class Bacteroidia; order Cytophagales; family Spirosomataceae; genus Emticicia. The sequence continues at coordinate 5,508 of CALRLN020000271.1, forward strand.
TCAGGAAGCTCAGATAAATGTAAAAGAGCTGAAGAAGCATAAAAATCTGTTTGTGGTGAGCTATCAACTGCCAAAAGATTTATCAAAACCCGATACCCAAAAAAACATACAGGATTTACTGACCAGTCTTTGTGCTGAGTACAGAATAGAGAATTTCGGTATATGGTATTATTCACCTGAAAGCATTCATTATACTACCCGCTTATACCCAAGGGTTGTTGTGTATGATTGCATTTACCCGATAAGCAATATTCATGCTGATCAGATTCATATAGAGAACGAGTTAATTACACAGAGCGATCTGGTGTTTACCAATGGTAAGACCTTGTTTGAGGCCAAGCAAAAATGGCATCCGCAGGTATATAATTTCCCGAGCAGCATAGATAAAGAACATTTTATGCAGGCTCGTCTGGAATTGCCTGAACCGGCAGATCAGGAAGAAATATTGTATCCGCGCTTAGGCTTGTATGGAACAATTGACGAATGCTTTGATATTGAGTTACTGAGCGCGCTTTCAGCCCGGCGGCCCGACTGGCAATTTGTATTAATAGGAGCAGTGGTAGGTATTGATGAAGCTATTTTGCCAAAGGCAGACAATATTCATTATTTAGGCGAAAAACCCTACGAGCAGATGCCCTACTATATTAGCGGCTGGAATGCAACTTTATTGCTTATATCGACCGATAAGGAGGCACAAGCTCATGCGCCCACCCGTACGCCTGAATATCTGGCTGCATTCAAGCCTATGGTAGCTACCCCGGTTGCTGATATTATCAGTCCTTATCATGAAATGGGTCTGATAAGCACTGCGGATGATGTGTTTTCTTTTGAAGAAGCGATTGAAGAGGTGTTGTCTTACAACAAGCGGAAGGAATGGAAAAGAAGCATTGATGATTTTTTAAAAACACATTCGTGGGATGTAACCTGGCAGCAAATGCGCCACCTTATTAAAACAAATATTATTGCGTAAGAAAACCTCGCTAATGCGTTGACGAAGGCCATCAAAGTATTAGCAAGGCACCAACATTTTCTGTAAGCTGAAGAGATACGCAGAACTTAGGCTTTTGTTAGTCTAAGTTCATTTTTTTGCAAAAGATGTTTTAGAAAATCGCTGAAATTGCTTTCAGATCAAAATTTGTGTGTTATATTTGTTTAACAAAAGTAATATTTGCTGTAAAACAATCTTCGTATCAATAAAAATTAAACTCCGGTCGGCTGATAGTATTTATGAACTGATGCTAATGATTAGTATTTGGTTCAGACCGTTCAAATCAATGTTTTTTAATACGTTGCAGTTTTGATTGACTACCGACAAATTTCTAACACAATTATTAGAAACGACTTAATGAATTATTAGAACTTTATTAGAGGTTAATCTTTTTTAATGAAATTATTATTGGTAGAAGACGACACCAGGACCGTGCAACTCGTAAAGCAGGTTTTGGAAGAGAGCTTTTATGAGGTTGATGTAGCTTATGACGGCCTGATAGCCAGACAATTAGCTGCTCGTAATACTTATGCTGTAATCATTACTGACATTATTCTGCCCGGTATGAATGGGCTTGACCTGATTCGTGAACTAAGAGATGCAGGTATTCAGACTCCGGTCATGATACTATCTGCATTGGGAGAGTCAAGCGATAAAGTGAAAGGATTTGATGCCGGAGCTGATCAGTACCTTGTAAAACCCTTTCATTGTGATGAATTACTTGCAAGAGTCCGCTCGCTTATAAGGCGCGGTTCTTATGCAGTCATAACGGGTGAAATCCTGAAATTTGCTGACCTTGAAATGAAC
>CALRLN020000272.1:0-7277 GCA_943368675.1 Chitinophaga pinensis
TTTGTGACCTGTTGATTTTCCGGCAGTGGTATCGTCGAAAACAGTAAGCGTATTGTATTTGTCTTTCACAACCGCAAAAGAATTGATAGCCTGAGCCAGGGCATAAGATCTTACAATCACCTGAGCGTACTTTGTGAGCAGCTCTTCAAATACTGCTTTCACTTCCGCATCGTTCCCGAAATCACGTGAATAGAGCTTGTCCAGAGCGACCTTGGGAATCGCATTCCGGATAATGTTAAACTCCACCTCTTCGATATAAGGAAACAGGCGCAGGAAGACGTGACGGGAATCATCGATGATTTTAAACTCCGTGCTGGTTCTGACCAGGATGGAAGAAAATTTTGTATAAGAGGCAGAATTCTTCCAGGTCGTGAAGGTTACTTCGTTCGCCTCCAGATGTGCCAGGATTTGTTCAACTCCAGCAAGGCCTTTGCTTTTCAGCGAGAGGGCAAAATCCTGTTTATCCTCAGCTGAGGCCTGTTTGTTTTTATCTGAAGCATACTCAATACCTTTGTTGCTGATGGCAACTTTTGCGGTAGGCATATAGAGATACATTCCCAGATTAGCAGCTGCATATTTAACCAGGCGTATGAGCTCTACATGAGGCTCAGTATTCTGCGTTTTTGAGGCATCAAACTGCGCTTTTGAGCAATAAGGGAATATGAAACGATTCAATGCATCGTCTATCTCATGTTTCAGGTTATCGACCGTAAAACCCACGTTTACAGACAAAAACCCTCTGAATTCGGCATCATTCGCAAAAAGTGTCATTTTTGATTAGGTAGTTGAGTTTGACGATCACCTGGTGTTACATTATTAAGGGTTTGCAGCGATGGTGTAACCATGCGTAGAACAACAGGCCTGGCATTTGGCCCGGTTTTGCCATTATACTTCAGGGCAAAATAGTACGGGTGAAGAATATTATTTACATGTCTACTCGCTGTGGCCATCCGGATATTGAAGGCTTCGCGCTTATCAGAGCCGGAGCCGCCACCCATTCCGGATGAAGTATTTCCACCCTGAATGGTAGGATCAAGACCGACAGATTTTACCACGTGCAGCACACCTTCCTTGAGCATATTAATCCAGCCATTTTCAAATACCGTTCCTTTGAGTTCGGTGATGGTCCAGGAGCTGTACTCTTTCTGCAAAACTTTATGAATGCTCTTGGCAGTCATGATATTCTTCCCGGCATTTTTAGGGCCGTGCATCATATCGTTGAAATGCTGAAGCTCTTCCATGAAAATCTGATTCATTTCTTCCGGTGTGGCATTCTCCCATCGATCACCGTATTTTCTGGCCAGCCATTCCTCATCCACCTGAAGGTGATATTTTGGTGACATCTGGTTGAGCAATGCATAGTCAATCGAATCCGCAATCCGGTTGATGATTGGCAGCCATTTCGATGTTTTTGCTGTATAGGCAGGGGCAAGCGGGTAATAAGTGCGATGCGATACTATCGGAATCCGATAGACATATTTCAATATCCCGGCTTCCAGCTTTATTAAATCAACAGTGTCAATCAAAGGATCAATCAAAGGAATTTTGATTGTATCAGGATCTGTAGATTTTCTGCCCAGATTCCAGTTTCGGTTATAGTAACCGTTAAGGATATATCCGTCATTGCCTTGCTTACCCCAGCGAAAGTGAGTAGCAGGTATAGCACCAATACCGACACATTTCGATTTTGTGGCATCAAACAATAATTCTGGAACCGGCAGGCGATGAACGATATAATCGCGCGTTATCTGCTGAAAAGCAAATTGCTGGAGGGGGTGATTAAGAAACTCCTCGATTTCAGGATCCGGAAAATATTTGAAAAGTTTTTCACCTTCAGGAGTTATCTCCTCATACCCGAACTCAATGCCTCCGGCCACGATCCTGTCTACTTCTTTTTCAATCGCATCGGTAAGAGTATCGTTTTTTTCAATTTCCAGTTCCCATTCCTGCGGAAACTGATTATTATCTCCCCAGGGAACAACATCATCATTAACACCGAATAGTTTTTCTACAGACTGATCAGGCTGTGTAATAGCTTCAGTACTGCCGCCAGAACTCTTTTTCAAAGTAGCAACAGCATTAATAGAAGGTAAATAAGCCATTCCCGGAGAAATTGCTTTCACAACAGAATTTTCAATCCCAGATGATTTCTTTTCCATTCAAGTGTGTAATAAGCCGATAATGCACTTGTTGAATTGTACCGGTAAACACAAGTTTACCGGTCAATTCATTTTCAGTCATCACAGCAAGGTTTGTCGTTTGATTTTTGTGGTGGTTCACTTTGCTTTTGACGGTAGGGGCAGGGAGAGAAGCAAAAGGCCTGGCATTTTTTGTTAGTCTGATTTTTAGCAGGGCGTGCTTAATGCAATTATCAAGCGCTATTACTTCTCCTCCCGTTCCTTTGTTTCGGTTACAGGTGATGAACCGGATAGAAAAAGGGAGAGGATTACCGGAAAAGTCTCTTTTTTCCATAATAATTTTTGCCTCACTGAATTTTATCTTATCCATGAAGCAAATTTGTGGAGGTGCAGAAAATATTGAGAGGACAAAAGAGGGCTTGCAGAATAGCCGTTCCAAGAAATCCGACAAGTGGGGTAAGTTAATTTTTTTAGCTACCCCACTTGTCGGATTTCAACTGGGGAGCGCCAGCAAAACCCTACCTGCGGGGTAGAGTATTGCCTTTAGAAGTGATGATTAACAAAAGCAATCTAATAAATCCATAATGTAATCAGGCTCTAAGCCATAATCATATAAAACCTCTTCGGGGTCTGTTCCGTGCAATACTTCATTTTTCATTTGTTTTATTACTTCCTTTGCTTCTTGTTCGTCGTAGTCGTTAGAAGCCATTAACGCAGATAATAAGTTCATTATATTGAAAATTAAGGTTAGATAGAATAAAAAGCGTCTTGCAAATTCCACTGGTGGGCGGCGGATAAGCCCATTTCTTGAAGTAATTCAATAGGGTTATAACCCTCATCAACTCCTTTCATTATCTGTTTTACTGTTTCCCTTGCTTCTATTGCTCCAATGTGGTGTAATTCCATCAGGGCATTTATTAAATTTTCCATTGATTTATCTTTTATAAGTTACTTTAGTAATTTGCCGTGCATACGCAATTTTTAATAATCGCAATTGCTTTAAAATATTCAAGTAGGTTGTTTCCAACTTTACCACTTTATCGAGTTCTTTAAAACTCTCCAAATCATAGCATTTCATCAATTCATGTTCTAAAAAGGGGCGGATTTCACGAAGACTGATAAAAGGAATAACCGAACCATGTATAAAATATCGAAATGCTTTTGAGATATACAGACTTTCAATTATTGCAAATGCGTTTGGTATATCTGTTTTAACTGTGAAGCAATTTCTAATAGGTTCTCTTAAAGGTCTTCCCGCATTGTATCCGTGTGATTGAATATAGAAATCCGCTTTTTGCCCCGTGTACTTCTGCATTTTCAGCATTTTAGAACACAATCACTTTTTTGGATTTGATTTTTTTTGCCAGACCGTTATCGGCTAATTTCTCAAAGGTTTCAATAGAGCCGTCCACATCTTCAGAAATACTAATATTTTGCTGTATATATGTTTTGTTAATCTGGAAGCTGTATTCTATACCGTTTTTTCTGATTTCGCCTGATGTTTCATCATCCCAATGAATCTCAAACCCCTTTAATTTTTCCTTGAATAATTCTTCCAAAATTCTGTATTCTTCATTCACTGGCTCAGCAATAGCATACATTTTTTCGTAATATTGAACCCATTCTTTGATTTTATTGGTAGTTAATTTTTTCATGTTATTTGGTTCAATTAAACTACTGCAAAGGTTTTTCACGTCCCATTTTGTCAGGTTAGAAAACTGGTCCAGATTTTTACACCATACATTAAATCTTTTATCATAAGAAGTAAAGTTGATTCGCATATCTAAGGAATCATGCTTTAAAAAAACTTCTACATATTGGAAATAATTATCGGGGTGTACTTCATATACAAGAAAACAATCATAGTAAGGCTTAACTTCATTTAAAATCTTTGTTGCTCTTTCTATGTCGTTTTTGTTGCTAATACTTAATTCTAGGTTAAGTGCTTCAAATTCTAGTTGATTTAATCTCATTTCATTGATTATTTAGCCAAAATCAAGGCAAAAGAATAACAACCTGTAAAATTTGATTTTACAGAGATTTAAGGCTATTTTTGCCCTGATTTTGGCGTAATTGCTAAAAAATTAAAGTGTTGGCTCTATGGAGGTGCGAAACTCCATAGGGCTTTTTTATTAGGCGAACATGTTCATTAGTTCAACCTCAAAGGCATCTTTTGAAGTCTTGCCTTTTTCAATTGCATTATCCAAAAACTCCAGAATCATAGATAGATTGTTGAATTGCACTTCTGTAGAATCATTAGCAATTGTAAGCGTTAGAGCTTCGCCGTTATGGCTTTTTCTGAAATGAGTTAATTCATTAACACGATTTACCAAAGCATTGTAAAAGCCTACTTGTTGGCTTCCTGCTTCGATTTTTTCAACTACATCTTTAAACGTAACTTTTGAGGGATTGGATGCGCTTGTTGTTCCTTGTACCTGAATAGGACTGTTTGATTGGTCTTGTGATTGGGCAATAGGATTTTGCCCAGGAGTTTTAACTGCTGTCATAATTGTAAAAAATTTAGTGTTTAAAATTGATTTTCACCCGAAAAACACACGTTGCGAATCGTATTTCGTGCCTTTCGTTATATAAAAATACAAAAAATCTGTAAAAAAACAATGGAAATTATAAAAAATATTTTGTTAAAATACTGATTATTAAGCAGTTAAAACAAAACCAAAGTTTTGTTAAAAAAACGACAGAGGTTAAAGGACGTTGCACGCCCTATCCCTCGATGGCGAACGCCTCGAAAAATCGCACGATATATGATTAAGGGGGTAGGGTTTGGGCTTTGTGTCGGAGTTGTTTGGATGCCTAGATTGTATTTTTGAGGGGCTTGGAGGGTGCAAAAAAAGGCGCCCCTTGTGCATGGGCGCCCTAAAATTTATCCTTGTGCAACAGGTGTTAAACGGTGCTTATTGTGCATCTTATCATTCATATACTGAATATACTGATCAGTAGACTCTGATGCATGGGTAGCTTCATGTGGTGGTATTGCAGGGTCCTTCTCTGATGACTTATCTTTCTTTATCTGCTCACCACCCTTTACATTATCTACAAGTTTAACGGGTGTGGCTTTACATGCCTCATACCATACCTCACACCGATGGTAGTTAAACGTAAACTTATATTTTGTTTTGCCTGTCAGTAAGTCGTACCAGGCTGTGTGAAGTGGGTCGTGGTACATTGCCTGCCCAATGTATACCATTCTAACTCTGAATCCTCTTGTTTTAAATGCCTTCTCTACATCCTTAGCTTTAGAGGTTAGCCCGGCTTTCTCACCGGCAATCATCGTATGATTATAGATTAGTGTAATCTCCCGTGTCGGGAAATCCTCATAATAATCAGCAACCATATTGGCAACAGTGGTATGGTCCTTTGGTGCTCCGATTGCTGACACAGCATAGAAGTAGTTCAATAACCTAATTTCATAGCCTATTGTTTGTAATACGCTCATACAGTTATGTACTGCGTTACAGTCCATTACTATATCTAGGCCCTGGCTATAGGTTAGATCCCTATCCCACTTCCAATTGTGCTTTAGCCTACCGGTTAGGCTATCTACATAGTCGTAGTTAATTAGCCCCTCTCTGCCGTGTTTTTCCTTACTAAGAGCTGAGTAAAAACAATTCTCTATTTCCTCCTGCTCCTCATTCAAAACAGAAACACTCCAGTCCGTTGCGGTAAGGTTTTTGCGCAGATTCTTCACCACTTTCATGCCTAAGACGTGTAAGTTGTCTAAGGTAGAGGCCTTTGCTACATACACCAGATCTTTGCGCATTTCCATCAGGCCTGCTTCTAATTCATCTATCGTGCTTTGTATTTCCTTCCTGATGGCTTTTGCAACTGATTTGAGGCCTTTTTTGAGGCTTATGACACGCTTTTGAATCGTAATGATGTCTTTGATGGTCTGATAGTCACACATCTTCTTATACTTCAAAAACCATCGCCCTTTAATGTCTCTGGGTAAATCCGACTCTATCAGGATGCTATGATGCTCTATCATATCACCAAACATCTTTCCATCCGGAAGAACATTAGTTCGGCCTCCGCGTATGGTAGGCATCACATCATCTGTAACTATCTGGCCATTGAGCTTTCTACCCTCCACAAATGCGCCGTAATCAAACGATTTTGAGTTAACTAGGGCTTTTCTATCCAGCGACACAAGTTTCGTTACAGAGCCGTTTATCCAGAAAATATAATATTTTGGATTATCGACTGGTAGATAAGGCTTAGGTATGCCTAATTCTTCCGGAGGAAATGAATACAACCAATAGTGTAGTTTTTCCTCCAGGCCTAGATCTGCCCAACCTTGCTGAAGCTCAGGAATAACCGTATCAACTAAATGGGCATAGGTAGGGGAGAGCACAAACCCAGTACTGCGCACCAGGGTTTTTATTCTGTGATAGATCCAGCCGGCAGTTACGCCCCTTGTCTTACCGGTACCACGACCGAATATTACGACCGTAATCACAGCATTCACCAGAAATACCAGCAGCTGAGGTATATTGCGGTGAACTTCTTTTAATTTATCTATTACCTTTTTCACAGCTTATTTAAGACTTTTTTGTTCTGTCACATCTTCAAAATCAATATCCTGGGCTTCTTGTCTGTCCCGTTGATCTTTCCGCTTCCTAAAGGCAGAAATAATTAATTCATATTCTTTCGAATTGATATCCGGAATATCCTTAAATAATTCAGGATGGAAACCGATTTCAACATCAGGAAGATGTAGTTTGGACTGATCAATAATTTCCTTGGTACCGCAGAAATCCTTAATAGCCTGGTGACGGTTTTTGTCAGCGGCAGCCATCGCCCTGGTGTCGCCTAATTCCTTGGCCATTCGCCTGGTTTCTTCAATTTTTTGTAGATGAATATCTACCCAGAAATTAAGGGCCAGAGGCTGTAAGTAAGTACTATATAACCGGGGCGTGAGCTCTACTAACTTCCATGCTGTTGATTCCTTAACTTTCTCGCGTTTAACCAGTTCTTCAACGACTCTCCCTCTTGAGCTATATGTGAAAAAATACTCCCTAACTTTTGCCATCAGCTGGAGTTGCTCTTCGACTGACTTCGTAACTAAAAAATTCCGCTTATCAGACAGAATAATATTAGTCAACTCGTCCAAAGGAGTCT
>CALRLN020000273.1:0-7255 GCA_943368675.1 Chitinophaga pinensis
TAATACCTTGTCTTTTGTTTCTATGGCTTGCTTAAATGTATTCCGCTTGGCTTTTGAGATACCGTCCAGCACAAATCTCTGTTGCTCAGGTGTCATATTCATAAAATGGTCGAGCGATTTTCTCAGAATCTCAAATGCTTTGCTATCAATTGAACCGATATTTTCTGATATAATCATTAATACCTTTTCGGTCTTATGAGCCGACTCCGGGATTGCCTTCAGATACTCATCCAATATCAAAGTGCCCTGATCATTATTCAGTTTTTTTCTTTGCAGAAACTCGTATAAAAAAGCAGCATCCCGTTTACCTTCTCTGAAATCCTTTTCCATGGCGGCTACCGGCACATATTCCTTTCCTGCTTTTAAGGCTTTGTCGGCCTCTGCTAAAAATCTATTGGAGGACATAGAACCGATGGCACGATATACCAATTCGCCTTCGGGATTAACAAAAAGATAATTAGGATACCCTGTAATGGTGTATTTCTTAACTAAAGTAGGGCCTTCTCTTCTTTCTGCATCTACCTTGTAATTGATAAACGAAGCGTTAAATTTCTCGCCGACTTCTGTATTAGTAAATACATTTTTATCCATTACCTTGCATGGCGCACACCAGGTGGTATACATATCCACAAAAATGAGCTTCTGCTGCGCCTTGGCTTCGCTTAGTATCTGCTCCCATGTACCCTCGGTAAATCTGATACCTTTTGTATCTCCGGCATACGCCGCAGCATTTATCCAAAGCAATAAGTAGAGGAGTTTTTTCATGGATTTATGAGAGTTTTTGCGCATTTCTGACAAAATTAGTGTAATAAACGAGCGTCCGAAAAAATCTGCTTTTTTTTGAGAGGTTTTCGTTCCAAATTTGTTGTAATAAATAATAAATACCTCATATCTTAGTTTTTTGTTCGAAGATATGTTCAACAATATGACAACAACTATTTCAAAGACAAATCAATATAGACAAACACTCTGGAATGCAGCGCTTGAATCAGGTTTTCCGACAGTAATGTGGCGTTTACCCAAACAAAAGGAAAAACATTTCCTTACATCTTTTCTTAAAAACCCGGACCAGATTAAGATAGAGTTCGAAGAATTAGGCCCCGGCTTCGCTTTCTCTCCTTTTATTAATCATGATGGTAATGATACATACTTTTTAAGAGCAGACCTCCATTATGTTTTTTCTGAGGCTCTTAACGAAAACGAAACATTTCAGGAAGTAATTGTTCCTTCATCTCTTGATCCGAATTTTATAGACTTATTGCAGGCAAAAATTAAGGATAAGCCTTTTTTTTACAGGCAGAATGGTAGTGCTGGAAATGCTACTGCAAAAGAAGATTTTATTCAGGAAGTAAATGACGCTATCACTGAAATTGAAGCCGGAAAATTTAAGAAAGTAGTGCTTTCAAGAACCAGGCATGTAAATATACCCTCCGATTTTGAGATAGTTACAGTTTTTGATAAATTATGCAAAGCCTACCCGAATGCGTTTGTATCGGTTGTGTCGATTCCCAGCTTAGGTATGGTCTGGATGGGAGCTTCTCCTGAAACCCTGGTGAGTCAGGATGCAAAGGGTATATTTCGTACAATGGCTTTGGCGGGTACGCAATCGGCTTACGATGCTGATGGAAACCTTATCAAAACTTCAGAGGCATTATGGCGACAAAAAGAGATTGAAGAGCATGCGCTGGTAAGCCGCTATATCGTGAGCTGCCTGAAAAAAATACGTGTAAGGGAGTTTGAAGAAGAAGGGCCGAAAACTGTAATAGCAGGCAACCTGATGCACCTGCGTATGGATTTCATTGTGGATACGGTTGAAATCAATTTCCCCGAAATGGCTACAGTAATGCTGGATTTACTTCATCCTACTTCTGCTGTTTGCGGAATGCCTAAAGAACCAGCAAGGCAGTTTATTCTGGCTAACGAAAAATATGACCGTGAGTTTTACAGTGGTTTTTTAGGCCCGGTTAATATTCAGCAGGAATCTCATATTTTTGTTAACCTGCGTACTATGAAGTTACAAAATGGTGTTGCTACGCTTTATTCGGGTTGTGGGATTACCGCTGATTCAAATGCAGAAAAAGAATGGATTGAAACCGAAATGAAATTACAGACGCTGGGTAAGTTTCTGGCCTAAGTCTCGCAGAATGCTATCATTCAAAAAGGCCATAAAACTGAATTCTATGGCCTTTTTGAATGATAAAACAAATTGTACTTACTTTTTACCAAACAAACGGCTCCAGAAACCTTTAGCTTTTTCAGTTACTTTTTCTGCTGCTTCCGATGCTTCGCTGGCTAATTCCTGTGCCTTTAATTTAGCAGTTTCAATTGCCTCGGCTGCATCTTCCTTTATATCTTCCAGTTTGTCTGCTGCCTGGTTTTTCAATTCGTTAATCTTTTCTTCGTTGGCATATTTAGCTTTCAATTCCTCAAATTTTTCTGAGGCTTCTTCTGCCAGTTCCTGCACTTTGGCTTTTGCTGCTGCCGCCACTTCTTTGGCTTCTTCCTTAAAATCCTCAAATTTATCCGCAGCATCTGCAGCTACTTCCTGTGCCTTACCTTTTGCCTTATCAAATGCTTCTGAAGCATCTTCTTTCAAATCTTCCAGTTTATCAGCAATTCCTGAGGCTTCTTGTGCAACTTTCGCTTTAGCCGTATCAACTGCTTCTGCTGCTTTTTCTTTAACTGCCTCTACTTTTGCTTCAACGGTTGCTTTTACTTCTTCAACCTTAGCAGCAGCTTCTTGCTTTACCTCTGCAACTTTTTCCTGCGCAGCACTTTTAACCTCTTCTGCTTTCTCCTCTGCAAGTACTACTTTTTCTTCAGCTTCTGCTTTTACTTCTTCTGCTTTAGCAGCAGCACTTTCTTTAGCTTCAGCTATCGCTTCTTTGGCGTCAGCTTTAATTTCTTCTACTTTCGCAGTTGCTTCTTCTACTTTCTCTTCGGCTACTGCTTTGGCTTCTTCAGCAGCAATTGCTACATCTTCTTTTACTTCAGCAGCTTTTTCTTTGCCTGCTTCAATGGTTTCAGCAACAGCAGCTTTCGCATCTGCTACTGCATCTGATGGAGTACCTGCTTCTTCTGGTTTATCGGTGGTTTCGGATTTCTTATTAGTTGCCATTTTTGCTTCAGAATTTAAGTTTATTATTAGATAAGAGAGTCTGATAAAATTTTATACAAATAAAAACCAAACAATTGATTTTTAAGCAATTAAGACGTTTTTTTATTATTAAAATTATATACGTACGTACTCCGAATCAATTGTTGGTATTTTACCGCAGAATAGCACCGGGTTTTGCACTGAGTTTCAGAGAATTTTCAGTTATATAATTATCTGAAGCTAATAATAAAATGTGAAACGAAAGGATTTAGCTTTTGGGCATTGGGGTCTTTTGAACTAAATGATTTATCACCCAATACCTTTTCGGCTACACTATTCAACGCCTGATTTTCATAGTCATAAGCCAGTATGATGGCCAGATAACTGGTGCTATCAGGATTCATCAGTTTGCCGCCGTTCCAATCTACCACTGAGCCACCATAGTCCCAGCCAAAGCCTGAAAAGTTGAATGATTTTCCGTTTATCTGTTCCAGTTCTGTTAACTTAGTGCCTACTTTTACACCATTGGTTACATACCATTGTACCTGATTTTCTTTACCCGGTTCAGCAAAACCCACTTCTACATATTCAGGGTTTTTAAAGTTAAGGGTATCTTTCCAGACAATGTGCGCTTCGTTGGATGTGCCCTTGTAGAGAATAGTTCCGATCGAGAACATTCCTTCTGCCCCATAAACTGTATCATGTGAACTTACATTTTCTGCTCCCAGTCTATTTATTAAATCCTGTTCACTACTGGTGCTAGTAATTATACCGGCTTTTTCGCCCGGAATACATTCCCATTCATTTATAATTGCTGTGCTGCTATCAGCTAAGACAGTGGAGTCTGTTGCCTGTTCCTTTGTATTAGATGTACAAGCATTTAATAATACAATCAGCAGGCTTCCAAGTAATAATAATCTCATTTTTAGAATTGTTTAAGGTAACTTATTTTGGCAATGACATGGTTTTCAATCTGCGTTGGTTTGTCTAACAGATTATCAAATTCTCTGTGATTGAATACCACATAGATATAAGATAACGGGCGATACTCCCAGGATAGACGGATATTATAATTCTGTGACAGGTTCTCGGCATTTTTCTGATAGAAGCCTATCAATTGCACACGAGGGTTCAAAGCAAAACGCCCCTCTACACTATACAAGTCTACTTTGGTAGTTGTGTTTTCTGCACCAACTTCTCTAAAATGATTTCTGTTATATCTTGCCAATATTGAAATATGCGGGATCGGGGCTATCTGCAAACGAATATCATGTGAGTTCAATCGTCCGTCAAAATAAGTTCCCCATTCAAATGAAGTATTCAGACTGACCACTGCTGAGGGATTGGTGCTGGCATAAATCTGATGCCTTACATAGTTATAATCGCCCGTGCTTATATGTACACCCAATGGGACAAAAGGCTCGGTCAGGCGCTGAAAAGTCGGGTTAACCAGATAACCAAAGTAACCGCCCCGCTGGAAGTTCAACCAGACAGGGTTAATATTCAGCTGTCGTTCAACCAGTTTACCTGTTGATGCCTGGTGATAAAACTCTGTCATGATACCCGGCTCGAAAGCACGGATAAACTTTTTGAATGGAATCCATTTTCCTCTGTTGAAGAAGAATATCCCCGGTGTTGTTCCGATGACATCGCTTCTGGAAACAAAGCCCATTTCGGGGTTAAAATCTTTCGTAACTATAGATTGTGTCCACCAGAATTTGAATTGATTAGTACTATAATAATACTGTGCAAAGCCTGAAAAGCCCTGTTTACCACCATTGGTTGAGGTAGAATATACCTCCATCGTATTCAATGAATGTGACTCGCTCAAACGGAAGAAACCATCTATGGTACCTGTCATATTGCTTCCATCAGGACGGTTTTTTACCGTTACCAGGCCTCCTATACGGCTTTGTTTACCAAAATTTTCAGAGTATCGGCCTACAAAGAAATTCGTACCCGGACTATCCCCTACTTCACGCTGACGCATGGCAATTGCACCGTAGTTTCGTTTTAGTGAACGATACACAAATCTGGCCCCTACATCAATCGGAATCGGATTTCCACTATCATCCAGGCCTATCCGTCGGCTAAAGAAGGGTTGTACACGCATGGTTCCACCTGAAAGATCTTCGTTTGGCCCTACGCCTACGCCGAATAATGAGGCATTTTCAAGAAAGAACTGCCGTCTTTCTGGGAAAAACACCGAGAAACGGGTAACATTATTTACCTGACGGTCAGCATCAGCCTGTGCGAAGTCTGTATTGGCCGTTACGTCTAAAATCGCATTCGGATTTATGGCCCATTTTATTTCTCCACCGAGTTTATAAGTATTATCGTCAGGTTTCTTATCGAAGTTTTTATAACGGTCGAATGAAGTCAGGAAATATGGCTGAATTCTTATGTTAGTCGATGGTGGCGGTGGTTGCAGATTGGTTAGCACCCCTGCATAGTCCATACGGGTATTGGTAAATGAACGAGGATAAGGAGAAAAAGCCGTCTGCTCGTTGGTTAAGCGTCTGTTACGGAACACATTAAAGCCCCAGTTCTGTGTAGGCGAATCAGTTTTCGGATAACGCAGCGTCTTCCAGGGAACAGCCATTTCAGCTACCCACCCTGAATCCGTCCTGCTGGTTCGCACGCGCCAGAGGCCGTCCCAGTCAATATCATAATAAATATCATCAAACGAAAGGAAGTCTCTCTGTACCCCATAAGGATTGGTTACCAGCGCCATTGCATTGCGCTTATCGTTGAAACCATCAAACGATAAAGCCACTAAATCGTGCTGCCGGAAACTGAAATCCCGTTTGAAATCAGTAGCACGTATGGCTTTTTTACCGAGAGAATCACGGGCAAAAATGCCTAAATACAGATAATTTTTATTGTATAATACCCTTACTTCTGTACGATGGCTTGGTTGTTTTCCCTGATAAGGCTCAATCTGAATAAAATCAGATACGGGTTTGGCTAGACCCCATTCAGCATCATTCATTACCCCGTCAATGCGTAGCGTAGTACTGATAGAGATGGCTTCAATCTTTTTTTTAACTGAATCAGGTTTAAAAATTTCGGCGTCCTGGGCAAAAGAAAAAGAAGTTACAAAAATTAAAAGATTAGGTAGTTTTCGAATCATACAATATATAGCTTTTCACTTCTACAAAAGTAATAAAAAGTGGTATTTTATACTATTTCATAATCTAAATTGAAAAATAAATACAGGAAGTTGTGTCACAAATAGCAGTGGGGTTCATTTCAGAGATTTTATGAAATACCCTGCGAAATCGCTATCCGGAATTTTATTCGATACCATAATGTTTGTTTACTAAGCAATTTTATAATTTTGCACTACCATTAAACAAAGGAAGGTAATATGCTTGTCAATATTTTTAAGTCGAAAATTCATAGAGTGAAAGTTACTCAGGCAGAGTTGAATTATGTAGGGAGCATTACAATTGACGAAGATTTGCTCGATGCCGCAGGTATTATGGAAAACGAAAGAGTGCAGGTAGTAAATAATAATAATGGTGAGCGCCTGGAAACATACGCCATCAAGGGTAAGCGAGGCTCGGGTATTATTTGTCTGAATGGCGCAGCGGCCCGAAAAGCTGAAGTAGGAGATATTGTAATTATCATTTCATATGCCTGGATGACTCAGGAAGAAGCAAAAACTCATAAACCCCTTGTCGTGTTTCCGGATGAGAATAACCGTGTAGTGAAATGATAAAAAAGATTTTGCAATACGTTATCTCGCTTGCCGTAGCAGTAGGTTTATTATGGTTTGTGTTTAAAGATATAGACTTAAATGCCCTGTGGGAAAAAATAAAACAGGCCGATTATAAATGGGTAGCATTATCTGGTGTTTTAGCATTGGCAGCCCATTGGAGCAGGGCCTATCGCTGGGCATTGATGCTGCAACCTTTGGGCTATAATCCATCCGTTTTCAGAACTACCTTAGCGGTATTGGTTGGGTATCTGGCTAATCTGGTATTTCCACGTGCAGGAGAATTTGCCCGTTGCGGTACCTTGAAAAATCTGGAGGATATTCCGTTCGAGAAATCATTTGGGGCAGTAGTAGCCGAAAGAATAGCGGATGTACTGGTCCTTTTACTATTGATTGTATTGAATCTGGTATTAGAGTTTGACCGCCTGAGCACTTTC
>CALRLN020000274.1:0-7255 GCA_943368675.1 Chitinophaga pinensis
TTATACTCCTCATCCTCGCTCACTAATCTCACATTTCCTTTTTTATCTGTTATTTCAACTGGAGTTACCTCATTTTCAAAACAACCTTTTTCCCATGCCTCTGCTGAGCGTCTATAAGATTGAATAGCGTATTCGTCCTGCTCTTGTCTGGAAATATTATATTTTGCTGCTGTAGAATCTCCGAAACATCCCATCGGCTGCGGCTGATAAGCGTCGGTTAAACCATCTTTAGCCAAACCGTCTATTAAAACCCCATTCCCGTAACCATAGCCATAGCGTGCTTTTTCAAGATAAAAGGGAATCATAGACATATTTTCCATTCCACCGGCTACTACTAAATCGTTTTCTCCCAGTTCAATAGACTGACTCCCAAAGACAATTGCTTTCATACCCGAGGCACACACTTTGTTGATAGTTGTAGTATTGGTATTAACAGATAAACCACCGTATATAGCGGCTTGTCTGGCTGGCGCCTGCCCCACATTTGCCTGACAGACATTTCCGAAAAACAACTCTTCAATCGCGTTCGGGTCAACATTTGCCTTCTTAATAGCGGCTTTTATAGCTGTTGCCCCTAGTTTTGGTGCAGAAACAGTAGATAAAACACCCCCAAAACTTCCAATCGGGGTTCTTACAGCAGATAAGATATAAGCCTTTTCCATATGATTTGAATTAAAATAAAACTGTTACAGGTAGCCCTGTAACAGTTAAACAAATATAAGCTATAGTTAATTTCACCAGGTCTTTTTCTTATAACCGCTTATCGCATAATATAAAATGAACAAATAAAGCGGAATCATAACCGCATATGCCTGCTGAGGGCTTTTGATAGCATCTGCCACGGCGCCATACACTAATGGAAGAATCGCCCCTCCGGCAATCATCATAATTAACCAGGCAGAAGCAGTTTTTGTAAATTTACCTAAGCCATCAATGGCAAGCGGCCAGATGGCAGGCCACATAATAGCATTGGCTAACCCTAATATCGCAATGCAGACAACTGAAGTAAAACCCGAGGTAAACAAGGCCAGAACTGTTACGATTACACCTAGAATGGCCGATAATTTTAGCCATGTTTGCTGAGAAACAAATTTAGGTATTAAGAATATGCCCAGAACGTAGCCAAGCATCATAAGCCATAAAGTATAAGTACCAAACTGACTTGCTTCTTCCTGAGGGAAGCCTAATGATATACCATAACTGATAATTGTATCCCCTGCAATTACTTCAACTCCTACATAGCAAAATAAAGTTATGAGCCCTAAAACAAGATTCGGGAAGTCAAAAACACTCTTTTTATTGCTAAATGCACGCTCATCAATGCCTTCCTGTTCTTCACTCACTTCAGGTAATCCTTTCGATAGTTGAATCAGAACAGCCAGTATAATTAATACCCCTGTCAGAATTAAATAAGGTACCACCACTTTATCCAAATGGTCAGCCGCAGAAGTAGCTGCTGCTGTTCCACCTGCAAGTAATATTCCACCAAATACTTTCTGGCTGATAATCCCAGCGGTTTTATTAGCAATACCCATAAAACTTATTCTTTGTGCCGCACTCTCTCTTGGGCCAAGTATGGTTGCATAAGGGTTAGATGCTGTTTGCAATAACGTAAGCCCGATGCCAATCGTAAATAGCCCGACCAGAAACAAAGGATAAGACTCGGTTTTTGCAGCCGGCACAAAAATCAGTGTTCCAATAGCCATTATTCCAAGACCTAATGACATACCTTTTTTGAAACCGACTTTTTTGAGTACCAAAGAAGAAGGAATTGCCATTATGGTATAAGAAATAAAGAAGGCAAACGTAACAAGATATGAGCTCGTATTACTTAATCCGAAAGCCTGTTTGAAAAAGGAAATAAGTGTTCCGTTTACCCAGGTAACAAATCCAAATACAAAAAACAGGATACCAATCAGAAAAAGTGGCCCGAGGTAACTTTTATTATTTTGTTCCATATAGATAGGGTTAAGAAATCAGTTTGCTGATTTGTGCAATAATTGGTTTAGGTTATAATCTTTTAATATTCATCGTTTAAGGCAAACGCTCTTTTTCTAGTCCGCCACTTGCCTCTGGTAAAGTCAGGAATTTCAACAGAAGAGCTGCCTCTGGCAATTGATAATTCAGAAAGCGGACTGATAGCACTCCAGGCAGCAGCATCATATACATCAATTGGTGGGGCAACTTTACGTTTGATTGATTCAATAAATGCCCTGATAACAAAAAAGTCCATGCCTCCATGCCCTGCATTTACTGCATCCTGCTCAAATCTTTTCCATAGTGGGTGATCATATTCTTTCTGATAATCTGCAAATGGTTCCCAGGTATCATGTTTCTTTGATGTTCCTTCAATATAAATCTGGTTACCATCGTTCATCCATATACCATTGGTGCCCTGAGCCCTGAAACCCAAAGAATAGGGGCGGGGGCTACTTGTATCATGAATTATTACAATGTTTTCACCATTGGCACATTGAATCGTTGTTGTTACAATATCTCCTAATTTGAATTTTAATTTGGCATTAGGGTGATTTTCACCGCCATTGGCAACAATATAATTATGCATACCACGGGCTTTGGTAGCCATCGATGTCAGATACAAAAACTGATTGCCGTAATTAATGTCCATCCAATGGGCAACCGGGCCTAAGCCATGTGTAGGGTATAAATCCCCGTTTCTATCTATTGAGTGTTGTGTTCTCCAGCGAGCCTCACTGAAACCTTTCTCACCAAATTCTACACCTTTACCGTATGCAGACTTACCGTCATTCAGTTTTACAAATCTTAAATCGTGCTGGTATCCGCAATGTCCATACAGCATTTCACCAAACATGCCTTTGCGTACCATGTTCAAGACCGCCATAATATCCCTTCTATAACAAACATTCTCTAGAATCATGCAATGAGAACCCGTTTGTTCATAAGTATCCACCAGATCCCATGATTCCTGTAAGGTAACAGTAGCTGAAACTTCTACGCCTGCATATTTACCGGCCTTCATAGCTGCAATTGCCATCGGCACATGCCATTCCCAGGGTGTTGCAATCACAATGCCATCCAGGTCATCTCTTTTCACCATATTTTCAAAGTCCCGCTCACCATTGGTATAGCTTACAGGAGCTTTTTTATTGAATTTCTGGAAAATTTTATTGGCCTCCGCTATTGAATTTTTATCAATATCACAAATAGCAGGTACTTCCACATCCGGTCGATACATAACCTGTTGAAGGTGCGTTCTTCCCCTTAAGCCAACGCCAATAAAGCCTAATCTAACCTTTTTGTCATCAATAGGGTTCTTTTTTACAATAAAAGGAATACTGGAACTCGCCAGACTGGCAGAGATAAAGTCGCGTCTATTCATAGTATGGTTAATTAGATTAGTTTGCAAAAAAATATACTAATTACGCAATTTCAAAAGTTTAGGGTATAAATATTATTTTATTAGCTTCACAATCACTTATTTTTGTGTATTAACTTTAGCGAGGAATTTGATGAGTGATACCAACAAAAAAAGAGAGTATAAAACGGCATCTATTGATGAAATAGGTGAAAACCATTTATCTGCCAATCCTGAGACTCCGATTCGTGCGGATGCCTTTGAATTGGATGATGATACCAAAATTGAAATGATTGAAGGGCATTTCAGAGAAATAATGCACATTTTAGGGCTTGACCTGCTGGATGAGAGCCTGAGAGGAACCCCACATCGAGTAGCCAAAATGTATGTTAAGGAGACTTTTGCAGGGCTTAACCCTGAAAATAAACCTACAATGACACTTTTCACTAATGATTACCATTACAATGAAATGCTTGTTGAAAAGAACATACAATTTTATTCTAATTGTGAGCATCATTTTGTACCTATTATAGGCAAAGTCCATGTTGCGTATATATCCAGCGGTAAAGTTATAGGTTTGTCAAAATTACATCGTATTGTCAATTATTATGCAAGGCGGCCACAGGTGCAGGAGCGAATGACCATGCAGGTTGGCAATGCTCTTAAATCGGCACTAATGACCGAAGATGTGGCTGTTATAATTGATGCAGACCATCAATGTGTATCTTCAAGGGGTGTAAATGATCAGTCGAGTTCAACCATTACAGCATATTATGGAGGTGTTTTTAAGGAAGAAGAGAAAAAAAATGAATTTCTGAAGATTCTGAGTATTTAAACGCCACTCTTATCCCAAATATTACCACTCAATAAATAGCCAGTTCTATAATTTGGAGTAAATAAAAACATTTTTTAGATTGCAGCCTTTCTAACTTATTTACTACCAGTTGTTTACTACTTAGCTTTATGAAAAAAACTTTACGGATTATTGGCTATCTACTGCTGTTTGTTGTAGTGGTCGGGGGAATCTTATTAGCTTATGTGAAATTTGCACTCCCAAATATTGATGCTCCCAAAGATTTACGTGTAGAAGCTACTCCGGAAAGAGTTGAACGGGGGAGATACCTTGCTTACCATGTAACGGTTTGTATGGATTGCCATAGTGCAAGAGATTACAACCTGTTTTCAGCACCCTTAGTACCGGGTTCAGATGGAAAAGGTGGTGAAGTATTTGATCAGAAATTCGGCTTCCCCGGGAAATTTATTGCAAAGAATATTACCCCGTTTAATTTAAAGGATTGGACCGATGGTGAAATCTATCGTGCCATTACCTCAGGTGTTAAAAAAGATGGAACACCGATTTTCCCGGTGATGCCCTATGTCTATTACGGAAAAATGGATAAAGAAGATGTCTATTCAATTATCGCATTCTTACGTACACTCAAGCCCATTGAAAATACAACAGAAGAGCCTAAGGCTGACTTCCCGATGAACTTCATTCTTAATACCATACCCGCTGAGGCAAATCACGGCAAAATTCCTGATTCTAAAAATGAAGTTGAATATGGTAAATACCTTATTTATAGCGCAGGTTGCTTTGAATGCCACACCAAACCGGATGATAAAGGAAAAAAAATAGAGGGAATGGATTTTGCCGGTGGATGGTCATTTAATATCGGAGAAGGTAGAACAGTAACATCAGCCAATATCACTCCCGATAAAGAAACAGGAATAGGTAATTACACAAAAGCTGCGTTCATTACCCGCTTTAAGTCATATGCAGACTCTACTTATAAAGCACATCCTGTTGGTAAGGGTGAGTTTAACACCATTATGCCCTGGATGATGTATGCAGGAATGACTGAGAAAGATTTAGGAGCCATGTACGAATATCTGAAAACGGTTAAGCCTATCAAAAATCCAATTGAACGTTTCGTTTATAAACCATAATAGAGAATATCAGATTTTATTCAAGAGTAGTTTGAAAGACTACTCTTTTTTTTTTTGCGCTTCAGATTATTAAGTAAAGAAGGAGTTCATCAATTAGTATTTCATTGATGAAATGATTTAATACATATCTGCTACCTCATCGAATAAAATTTATTCATATTTTTCCTTAAAAATTACCACTTGTAAATAAAATTTTATAGGTTTCGGTCAATAATCTACATTTGATTCATAATTTAACTAAACCGTCAAATCCATGATTGCTATCATTGCTATAGTAGCCATTGTTATTGTCCTGTATTTATCTGTTGTGGTTGTGCAACAGGGAAATGTTGCAGTTATCACAGTTTTTGGTAAATACCAGAGAATCATGACACCGGGTCTTAATTTTAAGATTCCATTTATAGAGTACGTTTTTCGTACTATTTCTATTCAGAACCGCTCAGCTGAACTACAGTTTCAGGCCATTACTAATGACCAGGCTAATGTATATTTTAAAGCGATGCTTTTATATACTGTAACTGACCAGCAGGAAGAATCTATCAAGAATGTAGCATTTAAGTTTATTGATCAGGCTAACTTCATGCAAGCACTTGTAAGATCTATTGAAGGTTCAATCCGTAGTTTTGTAGCCACCAAAAAACAGGCTGAGATTTTAAGCCTGCGTACTGAAATTGTATCAGATGTAAAAGAGAACTTAGACCATATTTTATTAGGTTGGGGGTACCATCTGATTGATCTGCAAATCAACGATATAACTTTTGATGAGGAAATTGTGCGTTCAATGGCAAAAGTGGTGGCTTCTAATAACTCTAAAGCTGCGGCTGAAAATGAAGGTCAGGCATTGTTAATTACCAAAACAAAAGCAGCCGAGGCAGAAGGTAACTATATCAGAATTCAGGCTGAGGCGGAACGCGAAGCATCAAGACTGAGAGGACAGGGCTTGGCACAATTCAGAGAAGAGGTGGCTAAAGGTATGGCTATTGCTGCCAAAGAAATGGAAAAGGCTAATTTGGATTCGTCACTGATACTGTTTTCGCTATGGACAGAATCTCTTAAACATTTTGCGGAAGAAGGCAAAGGTAACGTGATTTTCCTTGATGGATCCGTTGATGGTATGGAAAGAACAATGAAACAGATGATGGCCATGCAGCAAAACGATACTAATAGGAAAGCAAGCAAATAGATATAGTTTTCTTTAATAAATCAATGGGAGCTTTAACAGATGCTCCCATTTTTTTATTTCAAAATATGTCATATACTAATTTCATACCTATACCGATAAACACTATTCCTGAAACATATTTTATTCTCTGAATGGTAAGGTTATTCATTCTGCTTTTGATCTTGTCAGCAAAAATAGCAAAAGATGCCTCCATCACAAAAATCATAATCACACAGGTGGCAAAAAAGGCAGTTTCGTCATAAATATCGTATTTATAACCTTTTAATGTGGCAGACACTACCATCCATGAAATGAAATTAACAGGATTAATAACATTAAGCAGAAATCCTTTACCAAAAAAATAAAAGAAGCGAGCCAGTTTAAAGTCCTGTATACTGGAAGGGGCTTTGGTATTACTGAATTGTGCAATTCCAAGACCCATGAGAAGAAGCGAGCCAAAAACCCGCGAGTAAGTGGCAAAATGTGGAATATCAGGCAAAAAAGATGTGCCCAGATAAGCAATCACAATCATAATTATATCTCCGAAAATCACACCAAGAGATATTTTCACTCCTGCCATATAACCATAATCAATACTTGTTTGAATTAATGCAAAAAAAACGCTACCAAATCCGAAACTTAATACTACTCCGGTAAAAAAACCTAAGGAAATCGCTTCAAGCATATTGATGTTATTTTAAATTCGGTGATTATAAATACTGAGGGAATCTCAATATCATGGTTTTCAGGATTCCGGCAACACTAATAGAGTCAGTAATCTTATCATTTAAAACCATCTGATATGCCTC
>CALRLN020000275.1:0-7227 GCA_943368675.1 Chitinophaga pinensis
GTGCCGTTTGATTATTATTTTCTGGATGATGCCTTTAACAAGTTATATCGTTCTGAACAGCGTATGGGAAGTCTGTTTGCCGGATTTACAGGGGTGGCTATTCTGATTGCCTGCATGGGTTTGTTTGGGCTCATTACCTTTACGGCTGAACAAAAAGTAAAAGAAATTGGCATAAGAAAGGTGTTGGGTGCAACTATCGGAAATATTGTGGGTCTATTGTCAAAAGATTTTATCAGGCTGGTTCTGATTGCGAATGGTATTGCGTTTCCGATTGCTTATTATTTTATGAACGACTGGCTGCAAGGCTTTGCCTATAAAACAGAAATGGGGGCAGGGGTTTTTGTGGTGGCGGGTATGTTGGCTATCGGTATTGCATTGCTGACGGTGTTGTATCAGGCTGTGAGAGCGGCGCTGATGAATCCGGTGAAGGCGCTGAAGGCGGAGTAGGGCGCAGAGGGCGTGGGGCAGAGGGCATGGGGAATTTGGGAGAAAGGAAAATGGAGAATGGAGAAAGCATTTGAGAATGGGAAATGGGTTATTTTGATAACCGAAAAATTTAAAACAGAAAAATTTAAAATTTAAAAGGCAATGGGTTGATTGGGCATTTTGGTATGCTATTAGCCCTATGCCACCTGCCCCCATGCTAAAAAACTACTTTAAAATCGCTTTTCGTAGCTTGTTTAAGAACAAGGTCTACTCTTTTATTAATATTTTCGGGCTGGCTGTTGGTTTGGCCGGAACAATGCTGCTTATGCTCTGGATTGAGAATGAACTGAGCTTTGACCAGTTTTATGAAAAGAAAGACCGGATTTATCAGGCCTATAACCGGAATACGTTCGACGGTGAGCTTTGGTGCTGGGGTACAACACCTGCTCCGCTCGGGCCTGCGTTGAAAGCGGAATATCCGGATGTAGCCGAAACTGCCCGCTTTGTGAGCTGGGGTGGTGAGCGACTGGTGAGCTATAAGGAAAAGGGGGTGTTTATTACAGGAAATGTATGTGACCCGGGATTACTCAGCATCTTTGGTTTTCCGTTTAAAGAGGGAAATGCCAAAACCGCTCTGGATGGGATTTACAGCATTGTGATTACTGAAAAAATGGCGAAGAAGGTTTTTGGCGATGAGCCGGCCATGAATAAAATTCTGAAAATTGATAATAAGGATAATTTTAAGGTAACGGGTATACTGAAAGATTTACCGAATAATACGCGCTTTACGTTTGAGTATCTGTTACCGTGGAAGTATCTGGTAAAAGAGGGTGACGAGAACTCTTACTGGGGCAATAATTCGTATCAGACGTATGTAGAATTAAAACCGAATGTGTCGGTTGATGTGGTGAATAAGAAGATTAAAGACATTACGATTAACCACTCCAATAAAGAAGAAGACACAGAGGTGTTTCTGCATCCGGCTAAATACTGGCATTTGTATTCGGAATTTAAAGAAGGAAAGATTGTTGGCGGGGGTATTACCTATGTGCGGCTGGCGGCTATTATTGCGGCGTTTATCCTGCTGATAGCCTGTATTAATTTCATGAATCTGAGTACGGCACGTTCGGAAAAGCGAGCCAAAGAGGTAGGTATCAGAAAAGTGGTAGGTGCCGAGCGCAGAGGGCTTATCTGGCAGTTTCTGGGTGAGTCTGTGCTGATGGCTACTATTTCTTTTGTGATTGCCTTATTGCTTACGTATATATTTCTGCCCAGCTTCAATACGCTTACGAGCAAACAATTAGCACTTGACCTGGCGAATCCTTATTACTGGCTTGCAGCCTTGGTGATTATATTGCTCACTGGATTACTGGCGGGGTCTTATCCTGCTTTTTATCTGTCGTCTTTCAGGCCTATCAAAGTGCTGAAAGGTTTCTTTAAGGCCGGCAATCAGGCTGTTACACCGCGTAAGGTGCTGGTGGTTATTCAGTTTTCATTTTCTATCATGCTCATTATCAGTACCATTATTGTATACAGACAGATACAACACGGACAGAACCGTCCGACGGGGTATGACCGTGAGAATCTGGTGTTTATGTTTATGACGGGAGATATGGGCAAGAACTATGAGCTGATCCGCTCTGAACTGCTCAATAATGGCACTGCAACCAGTATCTGTAAATCTAATTCGCCAGTGTCACAGGCCTGGAGTGATACATGGGGGGTGCAATGGAAAGGCAGCCCGGAGAATCATAAAATTGATTTTGATATGATTACGTCCAGCGCTGATTATGCCAAAACGATGGGTATGAAGCTTGTAGATGGCCGAGATGTGAATATTTATACCTATAAGACTGATTCGCTGGCGATGCTTGTGAATGAGTCGGCGGTGAAAGTAATGGGTCTGAAGAATCCGGTAGGTGAGTGGGTGAAAAACGATGGCAAAACTTATACGATTGTAGGCGTATTGAAAGATTTTATTCTGCGCTCGCCTTATGGTGAAATGAAACCACTGATTGTGAAATCGGCTAACTGGGATAATGTGATTACGGTACGTTTTAATAAAGACCGCTCAACGAAGGATAATCTGGCTGCGTTGGAGGCGGTAACTAAAAAGTATAATCCGGCGTATCCGTTCCAATACCAGTTTGTGGATGAAGATTATGGAAAGAAATTCGGACAGCAACAGCGATTCGGTACTTTTGCGGGGGTATTTTCTTCGTTGGCTATTATTATTTCGTGTTTAGGTTTGTTTGGTCTGGCGACATTTACGGCAGAAAACCGCATTAAAGAAATAGGTATCCGCAAGGTGCTAGGAGCAAGTATATTGAATCTGACAACTCTGCTGTCGAAAGACTTTATAAAACTGGTGATTATTGCTTTTGGAGTGGCATCGCCGATTGCATGGTGGGCCATGACCCAATGGCTGGCTGATTATACTTACCGGATTACGATTGGCTGGTGGACGTTTGCGCTGGCCGGGGTTATGGCTGTTGCTATTGCTTTGTTGACGATTAGTTATCAGGCGATTCGCGCGGCGTTGTCGAATCCGGTGAAATCGTTGAAGACGGAGTGATTGGAGTAGGGCATAGGGATTATTTGAATTTTCTTTCATGCAAGCTATGTAGTTTGGAAGTAAGGAAAGTAAAAAGGATGATTTCTAATCTATCTATTACCGAAGGCTTTTGTAATTTGGTTTTATGAAATATAGCAGAGCCTCTGGTAGTAGATAGATTAGAACGATATTTTCTTCTTAATCATTGATATTCCCTGTCATTCGGATAGGTATTTTACTCTTTTTTTTCAGATATCCGATTATGATTTGATAGAACCTGCCTGAAAAGCAATCATTTTACATTCAATTTACAATCTTTTACCAAACTTGTAAGGTAATCTGCCATTTTAGCGTTTGCTTTGATTGAAATTCACTAATTCGCAATATTCAATCCAATGCTAAAAAACTATCTTAAAATAGCCCTACGCAATCTTGCCAAAAACAAGATTTATTCTGGTATTAATATAGTTGGTCTGGCCATTGGTATGACTTGTATGCTGCTGGCCTATCTGTTTGTACGGGATGAAATGGACTTTGATACATTTCACGTTAATAATCCCAATCTCTATCGGGTAACTACAACCCTCACCGAACAACCTGGCGCAGAGAGACAAATGACCGGAGGTACAGGGATGGTACAAGCCCCCGTCTTTAAACAACAAATTGCTGAAATAGAAGCTATTGCACGAGTAATGGGGGGGAGCATTTATAGCGATGTACATGCCGGCAATAAAGCGATAAGGATACGACCTTTGTTTGTAGACAGTACTTTTTTTGAGATTTTTTCCTTTCAGATGCTCAGAGGCACCAAAGAACACAGCCTTTCTACCATCAATTCTGTGGTTATTACAGAGAAAACAGCCTTACGCTTTTTTAATAGCATTGATGTATTAGGCAAATTATTAGAATTAGATGCCGATCCGTCAGCGCAAACATTGGGCAAGCCTTTAGTAGTTACGGGAGTAGTCAAAGACCCTCCAAAAAACTCCTCTCTTCAATTTGAAATGCTTCTCCCATTCGGGTTTATGCAACTCGCATTTAATGATGACAATTGGCTCAATAGCTATCTGGGGACATTTATAGTATTAAATCCCAAAGCCAATACCGGAAATGTAATCAATAAAATGAATAAGATTTATCGTGTTTATGCGAAAGACCAACTGGCAGAGAGTCTGAAAAACAAGTTTAACCCCGATATTAAGTATGGTTTACAGCCAATTAAAGATATACACTTACATCCCTTACAACTCAATGGCGAATCAGGGGTTGTGAATACGAGCTCACCTGTTTATGACTATATGTTCATAGGCATAGCTGCTTTCATACTTATTATGGCAAGCATCAATTTCATCAATATCAGTTTAGCCAATTCGTTTTCCCGCTTTAAGGAGG
This sequence comes from Chitinophaga pinensis, assembly GCA_943368675.1. GTDB lineage: Bacteria > Bacteroidota > Bacteroidia > Cytophagales > Spirosomataceae > Emticicia. Next base: position 4,373 of record CALRLN020000275.1, read on the forward strand.
TGGGTATCCGCAAAGCAACCGGAGGTACACAGCAGCAGATTATCTTTCAGTTTTTAAGCGAATCGGCCATTGTTTGTTTAATGGCCTTTATGTTGTCTATAGTCATTATGCTTATCGTTCTGCCCACGTTTAATGTTTTGTCGGGAAAGTCTATTCAATTCATTGAAATATTAAGTGTCCAGTCAGTTCTAAGTTTTGGCGCATTGTTATTGATTAATATTCTGATGGCAGCTTTTTATCCTGCTGTGGTCATGTCTTCTCTCAGACCAGTTGATGCGCTCTATAAAAAGCCAAAATTGCTGAACAGTGGCCTTTTCGGCAATAGTTTGATTATCTTTCAGTTTTCGCTTTCCATTATCATGATTATCAGTACTATGATATTCTACCATCAGATGGATTTTATCCGGAATAAAGATTTGGGTTATGTGCCAGCACAGGTGCTGAGGTCAGAGATTCCCGGCAACAGAGACTTACCTAAAATCAGTGCGCAGTTGAGAAATGAAGTTTTAAGTGTTCCATCCATTGAAAATATATCATTTGGCGCTGAGGCTGGCACTTATGATACAAAAGTGGGTAGTCGTACCATTAAGACTATGTACAGGAATGGAGACTATAATCATATCCCGACTTTAGGTATTCAATTAAAAGCCGGTAGAAATTTCTCTAAGGATTTCTCAGGTGATAAGCAACGGGGGTTGATTGTGAATGAAGCGTTCGTCAAAGCATACAACCTTAAAAACCCCCTTGGAACGCAGGTAGAAATTGCCCCCTACTATGAAAATAGCAAGAGAGAGATTATAGGAGTAATCAAGGACTTCCATTCAGGGTCTTTGAAAGAACGGATTCAGCCGATGATTATGTTTATGTACGAACCATTTGCGGGTGGGATATGGCTAAAATTTAATCGTAAAAATCAGGCCTTAGCTTTACAGGCCTGGGAGAAGATTTTCAAAAAAGTTATGCCAGGTGCAGTATTTCAATACAGTTTTTTAGACGAACTCAATCATAAACAATATTATCAGGAAGAGCGTTGGCAAAAAATCATCGGCTACGCTACCCTTATTTCTTTTTTCATCTGTTGCCTGGGCTTATTTGGTATAGCCAGACTCTCGGCTCACCGACGCACCAAAGAAATAGGTATCCGTAAAGTTTTAGGCGCATCAATAACAAGTATCGTGGCACTACTATCAACCAGATTTCTGAAACTGGTATTTATTGCTATTCTGATTTCAATACCTGTCGGTTGGTATATAAGTAATGAATGGCTACAGAATTTTGAATACAGAATCCAGATACATTGGTGGATTTTCCTGATGGTAGGAGCTGTATCTTTGCTCGTTGCATTATTAACCGTAAGCCTGCAAAGTATCAAAGCCGCATTGCTGAACCCAGTGAAGAGTTTAAAAGCAGAGTGAAATTATAAATTTTGTTTCTGAATACAGGTTCAATATAGTATGAGTTTACCAAACAACCATTCCAGATTTGGAGTGGTTGTTTGGTAATTAAAAGTTAAATTACTTACCTGCCCAAAGCCACTAAAAACCTCTCAGGATAGCGTGTACCTGACACAATCCCTGCGGGCATAATGGCTTCTATACTTTTTAAATCCTCTTTCGTAAGATGCACATTCTCTGAGGCAATGTTTTCTTCCAGATTCTTTATGCGTTTAGTACCCGGAATCGTAATAATATCTTCTCCTTGGGCAAGTATCCAGGCAATGGCTAATTGTGAGGCAGAACAGCCTTTTTCGTCAGCCAGCGTTTTAATCTTTTCTACCACCCCTAACCCCAGAAGAGGAATTAAAATTAATAAATGAGCGATTTAGTAAGTAGTTAACTAATCACTAAACCGCTCATTCTGTAAATTACTAAATATATTCGCTAATTAACTATTCATTAATTCACCATTTTTCAAGGTAATCCCAACAGGAAGCCAATTGTAAAGTTGGCATCCCAGTCGAAAACGAACAGTTCACATTTTGTAGCGTCTTTAATACCTTTGTAGATATTTACTCCTGCCTTGTCTTTAGCATCGGTCAGGCTTTTATAGAAAGCAGGTTCTTTCAGGACAGTATAGCGCTCTTTACCTTCTCTTACTTTTTTTGCCATCGAGAAAGGCACACCACCGATAATAAAACAGGTTTTACGTTTCATACTTGGTATTGATGAGGCTTTGTCTTTTACGTCATCATATACCTTACCATCATCAATGCCGTTCTGAAAATATTTTGCTCCGTAAGTTTCCAGGGCAGAAACACTACCATTACTTGACCACGAAATTTTAGTATTACCCGAGCCAATATCTGTTACAAAAGCTTCATCTTCGAAGTCTTTTGGTAGCACACATTTTAAGGCTAAAGCACCCTCTTGTTCAGGGGTTACAGTATTTACAAAGTAATTAAGAGCTTTTAAGTTCTTCACAATTTTTTGTGTAACATCAGCTTTTACTGCACCCGAACTCACCACGAAGTGAATATCACGGCCGCTTACGCCAAAGTCCAGCATGCTGCCGATATACTTTTTCAAACCTGCTCTGATGTCATCATCGGTAGCCATATTTTCAGTTACAAGGCTATTACCAAACTCCGATTTTTCCAGTTTCCAGTTTTTGTCTTTGTCAATTCTGACAATAAATGAGTTGAAACCGCTGGCACCCAGTTCTACAACACCTTTCAATTTGCCATTGACAGGCTCAGGAGCTACATAACTAAAAGAAGAATTAGATGCGGTTGCTTCTGTATCATTACCAGATGATGAGGCACTGGTTGAACCTTCAGTTGCAGGTCCTTCTTCCGGTGCTTTGGTAGTTGGTTCTTCGGTTGTGGTCTCATTGCTTTTGTTCATCAAAGAGCGTCC
>CALRLN020000276.1:0-7208 GCA_943368675.1 Chitinophaga pinensis
GCAAAGGCTGTCAAATCCATTATTTTAAGATTTTTACTGATCGCCTCATCATAGCTTATCTGCTTATAACGGGTAGCTGTCGGGTCTTTGCGTGGGTCTGCTGTATATACTCCATCTACGCTTGTGCCTTTCATCAATAAATCTACCCCTAATTCATTGGCTCTTAAAGCACCACCTGAATCTGTTGAAAAATAAGGATTTCCCGTCCCCGCTCCTAGTATTACTACCCGGCCTTTTTCGAGGTGACGAATAGCCCGGCGACGGATAAATGGCTCTGCCACCTGTTCGATCTTGATGGCGGATAGCAGGCGGGTAATCAGTCCGACTTTTTCCAGAGCGCTCTGAATAGCCATGCCATTAATTACAGTGGCTATCATGCCCATATAATCACCCTGCTCACGTTCAATACCCGAATTTGAGCTTGCCCCCCGAAAAATATTTCCTCCACCAATCACAATAGCCACCTCACAACCTGCGTCTACTACAGATTTGATTTCGAGTGCATATTGAGAAAGGATATCTGAATTAATAATCTGGCTTTTATCTCCACCATTCAAGGCTTCACCGCTCAATTTTAAGAGAATTCTTTTGTATTTTAATTGGCTCATAGTTTATGATTTGGGCGTAAAATTAAATATTTGTCTCAATCAATCAAAAAAATACCCTCTTTGTTGAAAGAGGGTATCTGATAAATATTATTCAAACTCCATAATAATGTGATTCTTCTCAACGGTTTCCCCTGTCTTAACCTTAATATTCTTCACTACACCATCACCAATGGCTTTAATTGCATTTTCCATTTTCATGGCTACCAGTATAAGCAGAGTATCACCCTTTTTCACTTCGTCTCCTACTTGTACCTTCATTTCATAAATAAGGCCGGGCATAGGTGCTTTCAGGTCATTAAGTTTAGCCGATTTGGCGCTGCTCATTCCCATTTTTTCTAATAACAAATCCGTCCGGTCTTTCAGATTTACGGTATGGATATTATCGCCTATCTTCAATCTGAAAGTTTTTTCGGCATAGTTAGCCTCAACTACTTCAACATTATAAGATTTATTATCCTTCAGAATATGATAGTCCTTATCTGAAATCTTTTTCAAATCCCAGTCAAAAGGTTGATCATTCAACAATATACCATCTTTTTCGTCCGCAATCTCTATTGTTTCCTTGTCGTTGATAATGGCCTTAAGCATATTTCAGATTTTATTTTTTGTTAATCAGATAAACACCCACTAATATAATACTCATTCCGAAATAATGTAACATAGAAATCGGCTCGCCATCCAGAAAACCCATTAGGGTAGCAACTACGGGTATCAGGTATGTAACTGACGAGGCAAAAACCGGTGACGCAATTTGCAAAATATAATTGAAAATAATAGTAGCAATACCAGAATTAACTACGCCCAAAAATATAACCAGTAGTAAAGCCTCCCGGTTATTTGCATTAACTCTTGAAACAAAATCTGTTGAGAACAAAACCACCCCTGCCACAATGGCAACTCCCGTGAGTGTCCAGGCAGTTAACAAAACCGGATTTATAGTACTCAGATGTTTACCTGTAATGTTCACATTAAAACCATACATCAAAGCCGAGAGAATAACCAGCAAAGCGTAAGGATTGTTGAAAGACAAGCCATCCTTACTGGTTGAAAGAATAAGAACGATGCTACCGATAAAGCCTAATATCAAGCCGACAGACTGCCATCGCCTGATAATTTGTTGGAAGAATAGCGAACCAACCACCAATACGAAAAGCGGCGTTGCTGAGTTGAGCGTGCCAATCAGTGAACTGTTAACTCTTGTACCTGCCAAAGCAAATAAAAAGGCAGGAAAAAGATAACCTAAAAAACCCGAGGCGATAAAGTATATGGTTTTTTCTTTGGGATATTCTTTCCGTTGGCTTATTACCCATGGCAGAAAAATCAAACCAGCAGCCATAATTCTCAAGGCTCCTATCTGCGTAGGTGAGAAAGACGGCAGGGCTTTTTTCATAATCAGAAAAGAAGAACCCCACATGGTAGCCAGCACGCAAAGCAATAACCAGGCAATAAGCGTTTTATTCTGAGTAGTTGTTGATGATGTTGTTGTGTTCACTAATAAAGAGACTTTATATTAATCCACACCTGCATATTCCACTTTAATTACCTGTTTTTCTAACACGAAACCCTCATAAATAACAGGAATTTCGTTCAGAATATCCATGATTTCTGATATATCTAACGATTGCACCATTTGCATACGGTATTCTTTAAAATTTGGCAGACCCTTGAAATAATTGCTATAATGACGGCGCATTTCGAGAATACCCAGCCTTTCACCTTTCCATTTTATCGAGAACGTCAGGTGTTTGCGTGCCGCTTCTACTCTTTGCTCAATACTTGGTGCAGGCAGTTTTTCACCTGTGGCAAAATAATGTTTGATTTCATTAAAAATCCAGGGATAGCCGATAGCTGCACGGCCTATCATGATACCGTCAACACCAAAGCGATTCCGATAGTCAAGGGCTTTTTCCGGAGAATCAATGTCACCATTCCCAAAAATTGGAATTTTAATCCGGGGGTTCTCTTTAATTTTCGCAATCAATGTCCAGTCAGCATCACCTTTATACATCTGCGCCCGTGTACGGCCATGTATGGTTAGCGCCTGAATGCCCACATCCTGCAAGCGCTCAGCTACTTCTTCTACATTTTTGGTTTCGTCATTCCAACCCAGACGTGTCTTTACAGTTACAGGCAGGTGAGTGGCGTTCACCACTGCGGCTGTCATCTCAGTCATTTTCGGAATATCCTGCAACAAAGCCGCTCCCGCCCCTCTGCAAGCCACATTTTTAACCGGACAACCATAATTAATATCAACCAGATCCGGATGCGCATTAGTGGCAATTTTTGCACATTCGCCCATTGTCTCTACATCACTGCCAAATAATTGTATACCTATCGGGCGCTCATATTCAAAAATATCCAGTTTCTGAACACTCTTAGCTGCATGGCGAATCAATCCTTCCGACGAAATAAACTCAGTATACATCAAATCTGCTCCGTTTTCTTTGCACACCAGCCTGAAAGGTGGATCGCTTACATCCTCCATAGGCGCGAGTAATAGCGGAAATTCTCCTAAGGATATATTACCTATTTTAACCAAAATCTAAAATTGAATTAGTGAATTCACAAATTAGTGAATAATTTTGCTGCAAATTTACCGAATTTTACGCATAATCTGCTATATTCAATTTAAACAGTAATTTTTTAAAATAATTCCCCGATGTATTTCAAAACCAACGAAAACCCCTCTGCTCCTTCTGTTCTGATTATATTAGGCTTATTTTTAGTAAATTTCCTGTTTTTGGGAAGCCTGATTCAGATTATTGTAATGCTGGCTTCCGGAGCTTCTTTACAGGGGATGCTTGAGAGCGGAGGAGATTTCACCAAAATGCCAAATGCCTGGCTTGCCATGATTTTAGGGCAGGGTCTGGGATCATTGGTAGGTTTTGTAGGTACGGCCTGGCTCTACTGGCGGGTAATTGAAAAAAAGCAGTGGAGCGACTTAAATTTTAAACCTCTGCCAAAACCGCGTATTTTTTTCATGGTTATTCTGATTGAGGTGGCCTTCATGGGTTTTAATGGCTGGTTGCAGGAGCTTAACCAGAATTTCGTATTTCCTGAATCGCTGAAAGGTCTTGAAGAAACGCTGAAAAGTATGGAAGATAAATTATCAGAGGCTACCAGATTTTTTACCACTTTTACTTCATTCTGGCAGTTTATTCTGGCGTTTATTGTCATTGCAGTAATAGCTGGCGTGGGAGAAGAACTAGTGTTCAGAGGCTTATTAATGCGTAAATTGTTTCTGGGTATTAAAAATATACATGTCGCAATCTGGCTGGCAGGTTTTATCTTTGCAGTTATCCATTTTCAGTTTTATGGCATATTACCCCGCATGATGCTGGGGGTATTATTCGGATATTTATACTATTGGACCGGAAACATCTGGGTACCAATTGTTGCACATATTTTCAATAATGGTTTGGCTATTATTGTTATGTACTTATATAATCTGAAAATAATAAAAACCGACCTCGAAAGTATCGACCACGTGCCAATGCCTATAGTTCTTTTTTCGCTATTAGCAACCATTGGCCTGCTGTATTTGTTCAGAAATTATATAGAATCGCAATCTGTTGAACCGCAATCATAACAATATGGAAGACCAAAGTAAATTTAAAACCTGGTTTAAGCGGCTGGGCTGGGCTGGTTTTTTCTTTTTTCTTATTAAGGGCTTATTATGGTTACTTATCCCTTATCTGATAGCCAAAGGTTACCTAAGTAAATAGTTGTTTTCTGATACTTTTTAATTTGACAATCAATATTTAAACTCCAGAATTTCTGTTACTATTAACAGTTTTTACCTTAAATTGATATAATCCTCACTGTCTGCTGCCAATGAATTATTATTTCGCCTACGGCCTGAGCATAGCCACCGAAATTGACTTCCCGGAGTTGTTTATCATTGACCGTGTAACTACGCCTGATGTTTATGTAAGTATTGACAAAGTTCCGCCTCAACTTATCGACCAGGCAAATGAGCAGAAGTCTTTAATTATTAATGCTACTGAGTTTTTTCTGCCTGTCAGTGACATCGCCTTTTATTATGCAACTAATGGCAATAAAGTAATTATTGAACCATTACCAGGCGCTGATGAAAAGAGCGTAAGACTTTTTTTCCTTTCTAATGCTATGGCAGCCATATTGTATCAGAGAAATCTTATTCCTTTACATGCATCGGCTATTTTTACCGGAGATGGTATTGCTTTATTCCTGGGTGATTCTGGTGTAGGCAAATCGACCACAGTAGCCACCTTGCAGGTAAGAGGACATCGTATTTTCTCTGATGATATATGTGTCCCTGTTAAAGAAGGGAATGAAATAAAAGCCTTTGCCGCTTATCCGATGATGAAACTATGGAAAGACACATTTGAGATAGCAAATCTTGGTACCTATGAAGAAGAAAGCAGAATCAGGCCACAATTAGAAAAATACGGCAGGTTTTTTAATGATTCATTCGAAACCAACGCCTATCCGATAAAACGGATATTTATTCTTGAAAAAGACAGCTCGCTGAACGAACTTCAAAGCAATGAACTACAGGGCATTAACGCTTTTAAATATTTGCAATACTACGCCTACCGTTTGCCCTACATTGATGCTATGGGCATGAGAAAAACATATTTTGACGTATTGCTTGATTTATCAAACAATCTTCCGATTACATTGATCAGCAGGCCTGTAGACAGCAATACCATTGATGAGGTAATTCAATTGATTGAGAGTCAGTTAGCCTGAAATAAATAATTGATAATTAAGGTTTACAGAAATGACAGAACCCTTAATTATCAATTATATGAATCATCTTCTCTGCAATCATTTTATTTACATAAGGCAAAGTTTCATCAATACACTGGTTTTCGGGTACCTCATAAATCTCCATAAGGTTTTTAATCAGTTCGGCAAAACTCATTGATTCTGTTAATAAAAGCCAGATTTCTGACCCTACCGCATTAAGCCCGATAAAACTCCCGTCGGCAGTATTCATCATAACCGTTTCATCTCCCAGGCTACTTGCAATATATAAGTCTTCATTGCGCTTCAATTTTGATACTAAATTAACCATGCTGATTCTGAATTTTACTAATCTCTAGTTTGAGTTTGATATTGAATCTGTTTAAACTTTTTACTTATTGATTAAATAAGTAAAAACAGGTTTATAATACTGTTCACAACAATAATATATATTTTTGACATTCGCACAGCAAAACTCAGATTAAAAAAATAAAATTTATTGTTTATTTTGTCAGAAAGCTGTAAGATTATGCCCTGAAATATATACCTTACACTATTACCTTTTAATAATTTGAAAACTGCAAACTCAACACCTAAGACTTCGAATGTCACATCGAAGAAGATTTGGTATGCTCCAAAACTTGAAGTAATTTCAATCAACTCAAAGCCTGTAAAAGAACTCTTGCCCGGCTTTCATCTTTTTGGTCCTCATGGCACTGCTTCCTGAGTATCCAGTTGTTGCTTCATGTTCTAATTAAATTATTCATTAACATTTTTTTTACACCTTTGAAAAACTGTCATCTCTCATTTAACACAAGCACTAAGAAAAAAGTGTGGGTAGCTCCGTCATTAGAGCATATTGAAATAAAATCAAAAAAGCCTACGGGAATTAATTTTCTTGGCCCATTAGCCAGTTAGATTCTAAACTGCCAAAAATAAGTGCTGCTATTTGTCTGATTTTAGTTTAAAATCAGACAAATAGCAGTTTTATATTATTACCTTCGCACACTGATTTAATAAAAGAATGCCGTCAGCCGAATTATGTTTTTTAATAGAATGTTGTAAAGTAAGCCTGTTGAAGGCATCTGACCAAACCCTTGTTCAGTTGCTCAGACAAGACAACCTGGATTGGAAGAAAATACAGAAAATGGTGGGCTATCATAGCATAAGGCCCATTATATACGAGGCTCTTAAAAATGTAAATCCCTCTGACATAAACCATGATTTTTATACATATCTAAACAGTTTTGTAAAAGTTAAGGCTATTCAGAATCTTCTTTTCAAGCAGGAATTAAAACGATTGGAAACCTTTTTTGAGCATAATGCTATTCAGGCAATAGCATTCAAAGGAGCAAGCTGGAGTAACCTTTTATACAATGCATCGTTTAGGGAAAGCACGGATATTGATTATTTAATTGCAGAAAAAGATATTTTCAGGGCATTAGACTTACTCGTAAAAGATGGTTATGGAATAATTGCATCAGAAGATGCACTGCAAAAATATCAACCCCTGGAGCTATTAAAAGCATTGCACGATTTCGGTCAGATTGAAGTTACACTGTTTAAAAAAAACAATCTGAATTTCGAAATCCACCTCGACTTCCACTGGAATTTGCTTATCCTTGCGCAAACAAAGGGCTTTAAAGTAGACGAATTATTTCAGAACAACCTGACTGAGCCTGAAAAACTTTTGCTTATGATTCTGATTCATAACGGTAAAAGAGAATCGTGGACAAAACTAAAATTCATTCTGGATCTAGTACTTTTTATCAGGCGATATGGCAATGAAATAGACTGGGATTCTTTTGCAGACAAAGTTGATAAGTTTGCATTAAAGAAAAGTTTAATGATGGGTTTATCACTGGCAAA
>CALRLN020000277.1:0-7203 GCA_943368675.1 Chitinophaga pinensis
TAGAAAGACTATCCAGAATACCGTTCACAAACTGACCGCTTTTCGGAGTACTATAGTCTTTTGCTATTTCAATGATTTCATTGATTGTCACTTTAATCGGAATACTCGGATAATTAAGCATTTCGACCAGGGCCATTTTCAATAATATCTGATCTGTTTCTGAAATACGCTCAATCTCCCAGTTTTTTAACTTCGGAATCAGTATTTCTTCAAGGTCTTTTTCTTCGACAATACTTTTGCGATACAAAGTTTGTAAAAAATCTTTTCTTTCTTCCCATTCCTGGTCTAAAAGCGCAATTTTAAATTTGCCATCTTCTACAAACGACTGAAATGTATGGGTAATTGCCGCACGAAGTGTTTCAATATCATCAATCCAATATAAGTCCTGCTTTTCAAAATATTCAGATGTCAGTTCATTTTTCAGAATCACATTCTTAAGCAGATATTTTAAGAACGAGAAGTCTTCTTCTAGAGTATGATTCTTTTTGGCACAATACTCAATATAATGAGTATTGCTGCGAAGCACCTCACGATATAGTTTAGCCACAATTACCTGCTCGGTACTCCAGTTTGCGTTGCGGCGGATAGCCTGAGTTTCAAGGGTTCTTTCCTGACGGATTTTCTTAATTATCTGATTATCTGCTAATTTCGATTGAGTAGCATCTCTATCATCGGCTTCGGCACGATCGGCCAGTTCTATGAAGAGTAACAAAATTTGTAAGTATAAATCGTAGACCTTTTCGGCCTCAATTATCATTCTATTGGCATAGTGCTCTATATCCTTTTTGTTTTTAAGCAGAAAATAATCTTTTGCTTTTTCTACCGACATTATCACTTCTTTCGGAGCACTGAAATCATCTTCTTTCTGACGCGAAAATGCTTCCTGAAGCAGTTGTTGTCCTAATTTTTTGTATCCCTCTAATTTCTCACGGTCCTGAAATTCCATCGAATTCAAATCAGGGGCAAAATCATCTGCAATGAGGTCTAATGATAACTGGAAGTTCGCACCCTCAGCTTGTTTATAAGCATACAAGGCTTGCATCGCACGAATCCGGATGAGGCGTCTATTAAGCATGGGTGTTCAAAGAACGATTTATTAAGCCGCAAAATTAATAAAAAAACAGGAGATTGCCTAAACCCAACAGCCTGAATTTGTTATTTGCCTGTTTTAAGCTATTATTGAAACCTATGTTTCTGAAACAAATCCTGTCCCCATTTTCTGTCGCAGAAATAGTAGGATAATTATATAATATTCCGGCCTGATTTTCATTATAGTATAACACCTGCCTGAATAAGTGAGTAAAACAGGAGGAATCTCTGTGAATCCTGACAAGGCAGGTGCTTGAAAAAATCAAATTTTGTATTAAATTTGAAAAAGAAAATCGGCCTGCGATGAAAAGAACTTTTACTTATATCCTGACACACTTACTCCTGTTCAGTAGCTTATTTACTTTTGCTCAGTCTTATTCAGGTGAGCAAATAAAAGAAGACCTGTCTGCTCTGAAAACCGAAATAGAGAAGTATCATCCAGACCCCTACAAATATATTTCTAAAGAAAAATATCAGGCATTACACGATTCCATCGCTGGCAATCTTAAAGGCAGGCTCACGCTTCGTGAAGCATATTTTACACTACTGCCTATGGTGCAGGCCATTGGCTGTGGACACACACACATGATGCTTGACCGACGCTTGCTGGCCAAAAGTGGTTCTTCTTCCGAAAGGCCCAAATACTTTCCGTTTAGTGTGCGCTTAATCAACGACGAGTTATTGGTATCAAGAAATTATTCAGCTGATAAAAAAATTACTAGGGGTACAGAAATAGTAGAAATTGATGGACAACCCGTTAAAAAGATTGTAGAAAATCTGGCAAAACGATCTTATTATAACGGTGATGGCATTAATCCTGATGCACGGAAGTACTATGCTATCCGTGAATTCAGAAAATTATATTATCTGTGGAAAGGTGAGCAGGACGAATTTTCAATAACCTACCGCAAACAAGGGCAGCAAAAAACGAAAACCACTAAAATAGAGGCTAAAGACACCTATTTTATGGAGAAAATGCTCGAAGTAAGGTATCCGGATGTAGATGAAGATACTACCGGTATGGTCTCATATCGGGTTATCGATTCAACACAAAAGGTAGCTATGGTAGATGTACGCTCATTCATGTATGATTTCAATACTATGAGCAGAGGTAATTTTGAGGGCGAAACCAAGAAGATTTTCAGAAAATTAGAAGAGAATAAAATCGAAAACCTGATTCTTGATCTGAGAGGTAACTCAGGTGGTTTGTTAGAGTATTCTATTTTTCTGCTCCGGTATTTTACCAATCAGCCATTTGATGCTTATCGTCTGGGCTTTCGTGACGAAAGCCTGCAAAAGTTAAAACAGGACTACAAAAAATATGATGGTGGCTATGCAAGAGACGCAGCGGCAAGGCTGAATACAGAGTTTTCAATAAGAAATCCTGACGGTTTTTTAGAAAGTAAGTATATGCAGAAACAGCGCCCGCACGATGAGTTCAGATATAATAAGAATGTTTATGTCTTAATGAACGGTGGCACTTTCTCGGCAGCTGCCCTGTTGGTATCAAAATTGCATAATATGGGGGTTGGTACTTTTGTGGGCATGAGTTGCGGTGGGGCTTATGATGGCTGCTCGGCTGCACAGTTTTCAACTATTCATTTGCCCAATACTTCCTTAGAAATATCGCTTCCTTTAGGCAGGATATTGTATAATGTAGACGCAAAAAAATACGATAAACCTATTTTACAGCCCGACTTTGAAGTAAAGGCCAATATTGATGATTTCCTTAAAAACGAGGATACGGTTCTGAAGTTCACTCTGAATCTTATTAAGAACAAAATCAAAATCAGATAATCTGCTTTTTTTCGTTATTGTAATGGCAGCAGACCGATTCGCTCCACTTAATCCCTGACTATGAGCTAACATCTCCTGATTTTACTAAACTTTTCAAGCTATTTAATGAAACAAAGCCTGGTTCTGTTCTTCTTTTTTATCTGTTTAAATATTCATGCTCAGAAACAAACTTTTTCGGTAGAAGAGGTCAGAAAAGATATGGCAGTACTGAAACGGAAATTTGAAAAACTGCATCCGGGCATGTACCACTACAAAAGCAGGCAGGATTATGAAAAACTTTATGACTCCCTTTATAATAGTATTGCCCAGCCACTGAGCTATCTCGAAGCCTTCAGGGTTTTAGCCAGACTAGTTTCGGCTGTAGAAGACGGTCACACCGGCATTCGCTTCGATTCCAAACGCTTTAACCCTAAAAAAGTAAAATACGTACCCTTCTATCTTCGCAAGATTGATAATAAATATTATATCAGTTTAAATACCTCCAGAGATTCAACCATTGTACGGGGCTCAGAAGTTTTCAGTATAAATAATGAATACATGGAGCCATTGATGCAGAAACTTAAAGTGCTTGCATCAAGCGATAATGGTAACGAAGCGGCAAAAGAGTATTACACCACTGGTGTATTTCCGAATTACTATTTGAGGCAATATGGCGAAATTGATTCCGTAACAATTACCTACCGATTACCTTTTACCAATGCTATTCTCAGAAAAAAACTGCCCTGCCTCACCATGGGAGAAATCAATAAGATTTCAGAAAAACGGTATAAGACTTTCAAAAGACCTAATCTGGCGGTTAAAATTGCAGATAGCCTAAACCATATTGCTGTACTCGACATAACCTCATTCAGCATGACTGGCAAGTTTCTGGATTTAGACCACAGAAAATTCAAAAGGGGGCTTAAAAACAGTTTTAAAAGAATCAAAGAAAAAGGTATAGAGCACCTGCTGATTGATATGAGGGGTAATGGCGGTGGATACATACCTAATATCTCGCGCGTACTCAAATACCTCTCTCCTACCCCGTTCACCATCGTCGATACCATAGGATTTAAAAAAGGAGCCTATTTTGCCATTGCCAAGCCTTATTTTATAAGCCCGCCGCTTGTATTCTGGATGGGTTTTCCGAAAAGAAAAGGAGACATGATGTATAGAGTCAATAAGCACAATAATAATCAGAAACCGGCAAAAGACCTGGCCTACAGAGGTAAAACCTACTTTTTAACCGACCCTGGTTGTTACTCAGCTACTACTTTTACTCTGAATATAGCCAAAGATTTAGGCATAGGTCAGGCTTTTATAGGTCAGCAGGTCGGTGGAGCAAGTTGGGGCAGCTTTGCCGGAACATGGCAGAATTTCAAATTACCTAATACTAAATTTGTCGTTCATACTCCTCTTTATAAAATCACCCACAGATTGCCAAACAAGGCCAATAATGGTTTTTTTCTTGATCTGGACTATGAAGTAAACCGTAACTACGAAGAACTGATAAAGAATAATACAAGTGTCATTGATTTCACGGTAGACATGATCAGGGCAAGTAAAGAAGCAGTTTCGAAATAGGTTATAACGAAATCTTTCACCTCAAATATGATTATAATGAGGCTACAAATTTTCAAATCATGAAAAAATTGTAACTTCGGCCACTTTTCAGAAATTTTCCCCTAATTCGAAATGGCACTCAAAAAATCATCTAAAAGCAAAGCTACAAAGAAACCCCAAGCCGAAACGCCAAAGAAAGTATCTTATTACCGCAAGCCTGAAGAACTTTCTCTCGACCAATGGCAGATTGCTCTGAGAAAGCAATTTGGAAAGGATAACGAGCAGGAGTTCAGAATTACCAATACTGGCAATGAAAAGTTTTTTTCTGACTTTCAGGTAACCAATAATCAGACCAATAATACCTATAAAGTGGCTATCAGAAGTGGTGACGATAGCCGGAATTTCTGCGAATGCTTTGATTTTAAAACCAATCGGTTAGGAGTATGTAAGCATATAAGTACTGTAAAACATAGCCTGTCTAAAATAAGAGGCTATAAAAAGGCTATGAAAGAGGGCTTTCAGCCAAATTACACATCTGTTTATGTTGAGTACAGGCACGGAAGAGAAATTAAGATACGGATTGGGTCTGAAAACCAGGCAGCTTACGAAGAACTGTCTAAAATTTATTTTGATGACACCCTCACACTAAAATCAGCTTCGTTTGCCGTATTTGAATTATTTCTGGAAAAGGCAACCAGCCTGAGCAATACGTTCAGGTGTTATCCTGATGCGCTTGATTTAGTCATAGCCGAACGTGACAGGATTCGTCGCCGTGACTATTTGTGGAGGGTTATGCCGGATGGAGAAAACGATAAGTATTTTGACAATTTAATAAAAGCCAGACTTTTCCCATATCAGCGAAAAGGTGTGTTTTTTGCAGCACTAGCCGGAAAAAGCCTGATTGCCGACGAAATGGGTTTGGGCAAAACCCTGCAAGCCATTGCTACTGCCGAGCTTTATAAAAAAGAACTAGGCATTAACAGGGTTCTGATTGTCTGCCCTACATCGCTCAAATATCAATGGAAAGCAGAAATTGAAAAATTTACAGACAGTAGTGTTTATGTAGTAGAAGGTGCTTTGCAAAAACGAAAAGACAATTATGGTCAAACAAGTGCTTTTTATGTTATCGTGAGCTATCATACCATGACCTACGACCTTAACTGGTTGAACCGTATGGAGCCGGATCTGGTTATTTTAGATGAAGCTCAACGTATAAAAAACTGGAAAACCAAGGTTTCTCAGCAGATAAAAAAACTCATCAGCCCCTATGCGCTGGTTTTGACCGGAACACCCCTGGAAAATAAACTGGAAGAGCTATACTCTATCATGCAGTTTATCGATGTGTATCGTTTGGGGCCAATGTATCGTTTCCTGAACGAGTACCAGATAACTGATGAATTCGGTAAGACAGTCGGCTACAGAAACCTTAGTAATATTTCTAAAAGCCTTGCTGATGTATTAATCCGCAGAACAAAAAAAGAGGTACTCACAGAATTGCCAAAACGGATAGATAAAAATCTGTTTGTACCGATGACGGCTAACCAGATGGAAATACATAACGAACTGGCGGATAATGTTGCAAAGCTCGTTAATAAATGGAGAAGATTTGGTTTCCTTAATGAAACAGACCGCAAGCGACTGATTTTGTCATTGAGCCAGATGCGGATGGTTTGTGATAGTACCTTTATCATTGACCAGAAATCAAGACATGACACAAAGATTGATGAAGTAATGAGTATTCTTGACGAAGTGTTCGAGAACTCTGATGAAAAGGTAGTAATATTCAGCCAATGGGAGCGTATGACCCGGCTTGTGGCTCGGGAACTAGAAAAAAGACAGGTAAAATTTGAATACTTACACGGAAGTATAGAAAGTATAAAACGGAAAGATTTATTAGATAATTTTCAGAATAACCCAGAAAGCCGGGTATTTCTTTCAACAGATGCAGGTGGGGTCGGGCTAAATTTACAAAGTGCTTCGCTGTTGATTAACCTGGATATTCCTTGGAATCCGGCAGTTTTGGAGCAAAGAATTGCCCGTATTTACAGATTAGGACAGGAAAAAAATGTATCCATCATCAATCTCGTGTCAACCGGAACAATCGAGAATCGTATGCTTGGTGTATTGAAGTTTAAAGGAGCAATGGCAGAAGGGGTATTAGATGGAGGTGAGGATACGATTTTTGTTGGAGAAGACCAGTTCAAACAGTTTATGAATTCTGTTGAAAACCTCATGGAAGTCTCTTCTGCTGAATCTGCTGATACAGTACCTGAATATGAAACAGAAGAAGATAGCATAAAATATGAGTTCCCCGATGAATTACTGGTCGATTCGCCTGAAGTTGCTGCTGGTTTCATGGGAGATGACGACGTAAAAGAAACAAGTCAGGCACCTGCCAATCTAGATAATACAAACCCTCCGGCACAGGAATTAATACAGAATGGTATCAATTTTTTCACACAATTAGGTAAAACCTTAAAAAATCCTGAGGCAACTAAGGATTTAATCAGCAGTATCACCCAAAAAGATGACTCCGGCAAGGTATATCTGAAGATTCCTGTTGAAAACGAGGAGGTTATCAACAATGCAGTGCAGATGTTAGGCACCTTGTTTGGGGCATTTATGAAACAGTAGAAGGGCATATTTTATACATAAAATTATATATATGCCGCATAACAATACGATTTGAACATGAAAGAGAATAACCATACAAGCGATGTAATATTAATAGGTGCAGGTATCATGAGTGCTACTTTAGGTACTTTTCTGAAAAAA
>CALRLN020000278.1:0-7201 GCA_943368675.1 Chitinophaga pinensis
TCTCGTGTTCGTTTCTTAAAAAAAAGCTTTGCATATATATCCACAAAAAAATCCATAACCATAAATGGAATGGTTTCTCTTGGAGTTCCGCAGTATTTCCTCATATAAAATCTCTTTAATAAGAACAGGACTATTCAAAAGTGGGACATCCTGCTTCAGAATTTATAAATTAACCAATGAGTAGTCAGTCTTATAACTCATAACCAAACTCCCTAATGTATTTTTTCCAGAATTCGGTTTCATAGATATCCCAGGCATGGCAACCGAAAGGTAATCCTTTGTTAAGCCCATAGGCTTTTTCGGGCATGTGTTCAACAGCAAATCTTAATGCCGTGCGCCAGTCGGGGATACTTAATTTTCTGGAGTAACGGTTCATTTCAATACCCCAGAACATATCTTCGTTGTAAGCAGGGTGCGTTTTGGCCAGCTCCAGATATTTCTCAATTTTCGCTCGGTTTTCAGGAATCAGGCTCAATAGTTTTTTGGTTTTTCTCAGCGAAAAACCTCCGTTCCCTACGCCACGCTTCATAATAATCTCCTTTGGACCATACTTGCCATACCGCTCTTCTTTTAGATCAAACCAGATGGCTATTTTCTTTTTCAGGTTCCAGATCCATTCTTTCCATTTACTATCAAAATCAATCTCAATCCGCCAGGGAGCACCAATATAATCGTAACCCCGGCTACACCAATCAGATAGCTCATCTCTGAATACGAAGGCATCTAACTGGTAAATGAGCATGTAATCATAAGCAAGAAAACGCTCATAAAATTCCTCAGACAACAGCAGCCTATTATATGTTAACGTGCTTTTGAAATAGGCATCATCAAAATTCTGCGTTTGCAGTTGTGGGTATTTTTCTAAAATATGACTTACATCCAAAGACTCTGGTTTTACCAGTATAAGCGGATATTTATTCAAAATGCGAATACCCTGCTCAAGAGAGATGGCCTCGTAAGGGCTTAATTGCTCCTGATAAATGGGTATAGCTACGCAAACTTTGGTCTTCTTCAAAACTGAATACGGGTTAATCTCAAAAAGGGTTTAACATCAGATAATCGTTCCGCCATCAATCGAAAAAAGCACTCCGGTTGTATAAGACGAAGCAGACGAGGCCAGATACAAAGCCATTGGCGAAATTTCTTCTACCGTACCCATACGGGCAATAGGCAGACGCTTGGTGAAATGCGCCAGGGTTTTCTCGTTATCCCACAATGCCTGGCTGAATTTGGTCTTGATTAGACCCGGACAAATGGCGTTTACCCTGATACCGTCTTCACCCCATTCTTTGGCCAACACTTTGGTAAGCATATTGAGTGAAGCCTTGCTTACACTATAAATACCCAGACCGGGGTCTGGCGTATGTCCTGCTATACTACTGATATTAATGACACTTCCACCTCCACGGGCTTTCATAATAGGGTGTACCATTTTTGCCAGTTCGAATGGAGCTTTTACGTTTATCTGCATGATTTTATCAAAGGCACTTTCCGGGCAATCCAGAGCAGGGCCATAAACCGGATTAGTAGCAGCATTATTAACCAGAATATCTATGCCTCCATAAGTTTCAACGGTTTTCTCCACCAAAAGTTTTAGCTGAGCCATTTCTCCGGCATGGGCTGCAATTCCTGTGCACTCACCTCCTGATGCTCGTATCTCGTTTGCCAACTCGTCAAGATCAGCCTGCTTTCTGCTGCTTATTACTACTTTAGCGCCATATTCTGCAAATATTCTTGCAATGGCCTCTCCGATTCCTTTACTTGCTCCGGTAATAAGAGCTACTTTACCTGTTAAATCAAAAACGTTTTTCATAGGTGAGTTATATCAAATAGGGTAAAATAAGCATGAGTAATAAATTAATTGATAATATTTCTACAAGAATTAACGACTAAAAATTGTAACCTTAAAACATCATTTCCTGTTGAGGCGGACGGCTAGTTCACAATTATAAATCAAGAAAGCTAATCATATAATTAGATAAGATTTTACAGATTTTTAATTGTGCGAGTTTAAATGATGCCTGCTTTTTTAGTTACTTTTTTTCAGGTAAAAAAAGTAACAACCCACCAAACAAGAAATGTCGAATTAATGATAGCTGCATAGAAATAGTATCAATTAAAACTTTCTTATCACTTATATCTGTTAAAACATACTTATTGTAAAATCAAACCACCGTCCAGAATTACGCTCTGACCTGTGATGAACGAGGCTTCATCGGCTGCCAGATACAGAATCGCACTGGCTATTTCTTCGGGTTTACCAAAGCGCTTCATAGGTGTGGCATATTGCAAGGCTTCCAGATACGCAACATCTGTATCTGCTCCCTCCAACATAGGTGTTTGGGTAAAACCCGGGCAAACGGCATTAATTCTGATGCCGTATTTGGCAAACTCAATGGCGGCTGTTTTTGTCATACCTACCACTGCATGTTTGCTGGCAGCGTAAGCAATATGACCAACCATGCCCAGATGCCCCGCTACAGATGCCAGATTGACAATTGTGCCACTACGTTGCTCAACAAAATATTGCAGGGCAGTTTTCATGCATTGCCACAGGCCTTTCACATTTACGTCAATGATGGTATCAAAAGCATCTTCAGGATACTTGTCAGTTCGTATGCGCGGGCCTAATACACCGGCAGAATTAACCAGTATATCAAACTTTCCCCAGAGGCCGATAGTCTGCTTAATCATATTCTCTACCTCATCAAGTTTTGTCACATTCACTTTTACAAAACTTATTGCACCACCCAGTTTCTCTAACTCAGCATCTAAAGTATCAGACAAATCGGCAACCATTACTCTGGCACCTTCCTGAACAAACAAATTGGCAGCAGCTTTGCCAATGCCTGAATTTCCACCCGTAATTATTACTATTTTGTCTTTGAATCTCATGGGTTGAATTAATTAGTGAATGAGTGATTGAGTGAATTAGTGATTAGAATTTGGCAATTGATTAATATTAAAAATTGTCGAATGCTAATGATTTAAGTATAAGTATGTATTATTAATCACTAAATCGCTCATTCAGACAATGATTCAATAAATTTACTTCTCACAAAAATAAACAATCTCTCCGGCAGGAAGTGCATATCTTTCTACCAGCTTTTCAGGCATTTTCAATACAAAATCGTCTTCTTTCACTTTAAATCCTGCTTTTTCCAGTTCCCGGCCGTAATCCCGTCCAAACAAGCGCAGGTGATCGTTCTGCCAGAAAACCCTTTCACGTTCTCTTGGGTCGGTAATGGTCGGGTCTTCAAAAGTATGTTCCTTTGTCCAGTCCTGCGGAGATTGAATAATACCCCAGCCACCCGGCTTAAGAACCCTGTGTAACTCTGACATTGCCTTGTGATAATCTTCCACGTGTTCCATCACATGGTTACAGAATACCACATCAAAAGTATTGGCTTCAAACGGAATCTCATGTATATCCATCTTTACCTTTGCCAATGGCGATTCAATATCAGCAGTAATGTAATCAAGATTTTTCATGGCTTCAAAACGGTCAATGAAGCAATATTCGGGCGCTACGTGTAATACTTTCAGATGACTGGCACTAAAGAAATTTGTTTTCTCACGCAGATACAAAGCCATCAGACGATGGCGTTCTAATGCAAGGCAATTAGGGCAAAGTGCGTTTTTTCGGGTAGATAAACGACCATACGGCAAAAATTTATCAAGTTTCACTTCACACACAGGGCACTCAACAGTATCTCCTTTTAAAATAAAAGTATAGACTTTCAGGGGAATATGACTAAATAATTGCAGGTATTTTCTTGGAATAAAACGCAGTAAGAAACTAATAATTTTGCCCATGCTCTAAATATGAGTGTATATCGTTGTAATGTAAGCCCAAAATTAATTATTTTTGTCTTTGCTTTTACACCAATATACATAAAGATTCGATAAATTATGGAAATAAAAAAACAGAAACCTCCCGGAAAAAGGTTAATCAAGAATATGCCCCTGCATGTGAAGTGGTTCTTATCGGCTATGGTAGGCATGATGTTGGTGGGGTATGGCCTGAGTGTGCTTAGTGAAGCAGGGCACCTGAAGCATACCAATGCGCCTTTTTTAAGATGGTTTTTGTTAGGTACTTATAGCCTTATTATGGTTAATTCGGGCCTGGCATTATTCGGGCAGGCTATTATTTTCAGAATGAGAATTGAAAACCGTAAATTGATTAAGAATATTCTGAAAGACAGAAACCGGAAGAATAAGAAAGTATTAACAATTACTAAAATCGAAAATCCGAAGACAGAATAATATTTGGCTTTATTGTGCTATTTTAACAATTTGTTGAAGAAAATTAACAAATTTTAGGTAAATAGATAAACAAAACTTTTATTATGTATAATAATCACTAATTTTGCGAAAAAAAATAAAATCTGATTGATGAGGTTTTATCAATTAGATTAAGTGATTTTGCTACGAATGGAATTATCCTCATTTGAATTACAAACCGGTCCGCCCAGAAGAACGCTTATTGCGGTTGACTTGGGCGAATTTTCTGAAAGAATTGTCTCACATATATTTCTTGTTGCCAGAGATATTTTAAGTGAATTTACTATTTTTCATTGTCTTGAAGACTCTGGCGCTGAAAATGAAGCCCAGGATAAAATCAATCAGATTTTACAGCGAGCCCAAAGCTATCTTAATAAAGATGTAGGGATTAAGATTAAAATTCATATTGCCAAGAATGACCTGATTGAAGAAATTCAGCTTTTACACGCCAAAGAAAATTTTGGCACTGTCGTTATCGGTACCACTAACAATCCTGACTCATGGCAGATGGGACACATTGCCAAGGCGGTTTTGATGAACGTAGAAGCAAACATACTAACAATACCGCCAGGCGTTAGTATGACGTTTCCGAGCAATGTGAGTATTCTGGTAGAAAAAGTACAGAAGTCAAGTTTTGCTTTTCTCAACACCTTTCATGAGTTTGTGTCTCACTATGGCATTTTTCTGAATTTCGTATTGTTTGCCAAAGACAAACAAATATTGGATGAAGAAAGAAAATTGATTGAAGAATATCAGGACTTCTTTGATGCAGCTATAACCTTTAGTTTTATTGTAGAGCAGGAACAAAACTATCTTTATTTTTTAAAGTATATAGAGGAAATCCACAGTGAATCGGCTGTGCTTACATGGCAGAAGGGTAACACTGCTTATCAGTCAGCCAATCAACATGGTGTAGTGTATTGCAGCCCTCGATTACCTATCTTATATATCAAGAAAGGTGAGCCGGACAGACGAAATAATTAATAGTCATAAAAACTGCCAGCAATAAAATATGACAGAAACAAGCTGAATTATTAATCCTAAGACCAGCCAAATCTTATTTCTGGTATATCTGATTATCACCGCTATAGACCCTATTGTTAAGGTTAGCAGTAAAAAATTAAGATTTCTGATTGTTAGACCAATCGGGAAATAGTTTAAGAATTTAACAACCCTTTCATTATGCGTACGGTATAAGTTAAAAATACTTGTCCATACGGCTATATAATAGATATTAATAGCAACAACAAAGAGTGAGATATATTTTGCGTTAGTTTTCATTAGCCTCCGGTTCCGGGTGTACAAGAAGGACCACAATGCCAGTGGTCACAATTTAAACAATCAAGATCGTGAATAAAACAATTCTACGTTGCAAAAGCGTATATTTATTTCTACCACTAATCTGAATCTGAGATTTGTAATGTACTGATGCCTGCTAGTAGAGTTTGTAATGAATCGGTAAATTGTATAAATTATCTTCGTCGCAGAAACCGAATAGAATTGCTGATATTAATTTTGTCACTATCAGGTGAATTGAAGAGAGACTTAGCAACTGATATTATATAAAACAAAAAGAGACGCCCTAAAGCGTCTCTTTTTGTTTGTAGCAAAAATTAAAATACGTATTATTTTGCAAATTCTGCTTTTAATGCTTCTACATCAACACGTTGAACATCTACTTTTAATGATAAACGTTTGATTTCAGCTATTCTGTTTTTTGCTATTGCCTGGTTTCTTTTTGCCTTACGTTTTAACTGTGTTACTGCCATTTTTTTAGGTATTTTGTTCTCAAAAACCCTGAAAAAGGGCCGAGATATAATTAAAAGTTTATATTATACTATCGCCTGCTAGGGCTATGATTCCAAATCAGGGTGCAAAGTTAAGAAATTCAATTAATATTTAACAATTAACAATGAGTTTTTTCCGCTAATTTTGTGGCAGAAAATTTCTGAGAATATTTACATAGAGACAAAAGACAAATGAGTAAACCCGGTTTAGTTAGAGGAACACGTGATTTTGGGCCATCGGTGATGGTAAAACGAAACTTTATATTTGATACGATCAAACAAACCTTTCAAAAATTCGGATTTCAGCCTTTAGAAACGCCGAGCCTTGAAAACCTGAATGTATTGATGGGAAAATATGGAGATGAGGGCGACCAGTTACTTTTTAAGGTTTTAAACTCGGGCGATTTTTCAAAAGATTTAAGTCAGAAAGATCTGGATGAAGGAGCTAAAAAACTGACGCATAAAATTTCGGAAAAAGGTTTGCGTTATGATTTAACTGTGCCGTTTGCCCGTTATGTAGTGATGAACCGTAACGAACTGGCTATGCCGTTTAAGCGTTATCAGATACAACCGGTATGGCGTGCTGACCGCCCGCAAAAGGGGCGTTATCGGGAATTTTATCAATGCGATGCCGACGTAGTAGGAACAGACTCCCTTATTTGTGAAGCCGAGATTGTACTGATGCTGCACGAAATCTTTCAGAATCTGGGCATTGCAGATTTCACTGTAAAAATCAATAACCGTAAGATATTATCAGGCATTGCTGAAACCATTGGAATGAAAGGCAGTGAAGTACCTTTGACAGTAGCCATTGATAAACTCGATAAAATAGGAAAAGAGAAAGTTGAAGAAGAATTGCGTGAGAGAGGATTTTCGGAGGGAGTGATTGAAAAACTACAACCGATTTTTACTTTACAGGGTGATACAAAAGAAGTATTGAGTGGACTGAAAGTATGGTTAAAAGATTCGGAGACAGGATTAAAAGGCGTTGAAGAAATAGAAAAAGTGTGGAGTCTGGTAGATAATTTTCGTCTGGCGAATCCTAAAATTCAGTTAGATATTACTCTTGCCCGAGGATTAAGCTATTATACAGGTGCCATTTTTGAAGTAAAAGCCAATGGCGTACAAAT
>CALRLN020000279.1:0-7170 GCA_943368675.1 Chitinophaga pinensis
TGGAATAACTCTCCTGCTTTAAAACACAAAGATAAATATTTTTCCCTATTTAGTTGATTTTTAACACAGCACCTCCCGTGCACGATTGCTAAAGCCAAACCAGGGGACTCTGACGCACTTTGAACTATGAACTCAATCAATCTTTTCGCTTATTCTCAAAACTCAAAGACCTCTGAGGCAGGGGTCCCCCGCGGTGTACCCTTTGCTATGTTTGGGCTGACGCACTACGGTAGACTCTGCTGAGACATTAAAAATGGATAGTGAGGTAATATATTTTTACAATTGGCAAAAAAGGCCTTATTTTTGTTTGATAATTACCTTATTCATCGTGTTTCGGAATGCCTTTTAGATTAGTACTGATTTATATACTCTGTTGTTTGATTGAAATTGTAGGTTATAGGCTTTATAGAGATAAGCTGAGTTTCCTGAGTGCCTTACCCGTACTTTGCCTGCTGATTTTTTATTTTCTACGTCGGAAGGGTGGCTATAGACTCAAAGACTATACTTATAGCATTGGGCTTTTTCTGGCGGCGGTAGGAGATATCGCTCTTGAGGTCAGGAGTACGACCGTTAAGGTAATTGCTTTGGTGATATATATGCTTAGTTATTCATTTTATATTGCTACTGTTCGTAAAGAGGCTGTTTTCGGAACTTCCAGAAGAGAAATTCTGAACGTAATGGGTCATATGCTTTTGCTTGTTTCGCCTGTTCTCATCGTTTTTTCCAGAATCCCTTCTGATTACTTTTTTGCTTCCATGATTTACATGGTATTTCTGGCATTATTCTATATCACAGCTCTTTTCCGCAAAACCAATAAAAGTAGTTACCAATGGTTTCTTTCAGGTGCCATTTCGTTTGCTATTGTTACGATTAGTGAGATATATTTTTCTTTTATTATCAGATTTCCTAATGGGTCAATACTGATTAAAACTCTTTATAGCTTCGCTCAGTTTGCTACTTTTATGGGTATTATTAAAACTTATAAGAATTTTTATCCTGCTGAGGAGAAATGAGCGATGAAGAGGGTGTCTGAAAATTTTAAGGCTGCAAAATATTATTTGGTTAGGCTTCAACCCGCGCGGCCGCCCACACCCTAAATCCCTCAGCTATTATTACATTTCGAAACCACTTCTTATACCCCTTCCCAAAACCGCACACCCCGTCCCAATATCGGACACTTTTCCAACTCTCAAAATCACACAATCTCCTCACAATCAATCACTTACCAATTGGCACGCCAATTGAAGTCCTTCTATTGTATTTGTTTCAAAAATGAACAGTACAAAAACCTCAACACATATACAAAATTACGAAAAAGCTATGGACAAAGAACTCTCAATACACGAGGTCCGGAAACAGAAAAGTAAAAACTGGCTGATTGGTATAGTGGCCCTTGTAGTCATTCTGCTGATTGTCTGGTGGTTAAGAAACACGCTCTCTTCTTCTATCCGTAAATCTGAAATCAGAACTGCCGTTGCAGAAATGGGAGCAGTAGAAAATACCCTCACTGCCTCCGGCGAAGTACAACCTGAATTTGAACAGGTTATTACCAGCCCCATCACTGCCGTTATTCAACAGGTGTTTCTCGATGCCGGAAGCAATATAAAAGCCGGAGAGAAAATTCTGGAACTCGACAAAGAAGCCACCCAACTCACCTTCGACAAAGAAAAAGATGAAGTGGATTTGAAAAGAAATAAAGTCGTAAAACTCCGCCTGGATTTAGACAAAAGTTTCTATGACCTGAAAATCTCCGATTCAATCAAGGCCATGAAAATCACAAGCCTGCGGGCTGATGTTGAAAATGCCAAACGCCTTCAAAAAGCCGGAGGTGGAACCCGTGAGGCCATCGAAACGGCAGAAATGAACCTGAGAATAGCCGAACTGGAGAAAAAGCAATTAGAAAACGACATCAAAATTAAGCAGCAAACCATGCGCGCTGATATTAAGGAGTCGGAATTATCTGCGCAGATTCAGGAAAAGCAATTGATGGAATACCAAAGTAAATTGCAAAAAGCCAATATCATTGCCACCCGTTCGGGGGTACTAACCTATGTGAATAAAAATTTAGGCTCAAAAGTATCAGAGGGAGAAATCCTTGCCCGTCTGGCTGACTTAGGCAGCTTCAAAATCATCGGCGCTATTTCTGATAATTATGCCGATCAGGTAAAAATCGGTATGCCTGTCATTATCCGTATCAACGATACCCAACTGCGTGGGAGTCTGACCAATATCCAGCCTTCGGTACAAAATAATATTCTGAGTTTTGATGTAGCTCTTGACAGTAAAAGTACGCATCTGCTTCGCCCGAAACTCAAAGTAGAAGTGTACCTGATTACGGCTGCTCAGCAAAATGTAGTGCGTGTAGCCAATGGTCCGGCCTTTAAAGGCGCCTCGATGCAGGAGGTATTCGTACTTCGAAAAGATGGCAAAGCCGAGAAAAGAACAGTAAAAGTAGGCCTCGCTAATTTTGATTATGTAGAAATCATCGAGGGAATCAAACCCGGTGAAACAGTGATTATCTCAGACCTGAGCGAATACAAAAACACCAAAGAGCTGGAAATCAAATAATATGAAATATCTCATTTACCTCATACATATGCTGCTGCTTGCCTATACCTACACAACAAAGGCGCAGGGAGTCACAAAACTGACCCTGCCCGAAGTAGTAGAAATGGCAAAGGCACAGTCTATCGCAGCAAGGCAGGCAGCTACTACCAAAGAAACTAAATATTGGGAGTGGCGTACATTTCAATCGAATTATAAGCCACAATTAACTTTAAATGGTAATTTGCCAGCCTTTACCCGCTCGTTCACCGAAGTAGTACAGCCTGATGGTACCATCCAGTTTCAGCCTGTGCGTTATAACAATTCATCACTGAATTTATCCCTGAGTCAGTCAGTGATGCAAACCGGTGGACAAATCTATGCTACTACGCAATTGCAGCGTTTTGATGATTTTGCCAGAAAAAACACCCTGTATAATAGTACACCTTTTGCGGTGGGTTACTCACAACCCATCTTCAGATTCAACGGCTTTAAATGGGATAAAAAGATTGAGCCCTTAAAATACGACGAAAGCCGTCAGGTGTATATTGAATCTCTGGAGAAAATTGCCATCAAATCAACTGAATATTTTTTTAATCTGCTTCTGGCACAGGTAAATCTGCAAATTGCTGAAACCAACCTCACCAACACGCAGACGATTGTAAAAATAGCCAACGAAAAATACGAGATTGGCAAAACCACCCGTAACGAAATCCTGCAACTGCAATTGGAATCATTGAAGGCCCAAAAAGCCATTGCCACTGCCAAACGGGATTTAGAGATAGCGGCATTAAACCTGAAAGCCTATATTGGTGCCCAGACTGACAGCAGATTAGAACTTCTGATTCCTGCAGATATTTCAGCCATTTCTATCTCTAATCAGATTGCGTTGGAAGAGGCCTTCGAAAACCGCTCTGATGCTATTTCGTTCCGCCGGATGATTTTAGAGGCTGACCGTGCTGTGGCTAAAGCTATCGGAGACAACGGCCTTAATATGACTTTAACAGCTACTTTAGGTTTTTCAAACCGGGGATTAACGATTCCTGAATTATATAATAAACCCCAGAGTCAGGAATCGGTACAATTACAACTGGATATTCCGATATTGGATTGGGGGCGCTCAAAATCAAGAACCAAAACAGCCGAAGCACAGAAAAAACTTACTGAATATACAGTTGAGCAGGCCAAACAGACGTTCAGACAGGAGATTTATACACAAGTAACCCTTTTTGAAATGTTGCGCAATCAGCTAAGCCTTACTGCACAGGCTGATAGCATTGCCTCAGAAAAATACCAGATTGCCCAAGACCGCTATGTGCTGGGCAACCTGAGCATTACTGATTTAAGTATTGCTTTTCAGGAGAAAGACCAGGCCAAACGTGATTACATCAATGCCTTAAAAGATTATTGGTCAACTCATTATGAATTAAGGTACCTGACGCTTTATGATTTTGAAAAGAATAGAAAAATACAACCGGAATAAATGATGAATTAGCGAATTGTGGATTAGTGAATAAGAGTTTACCACAATGTATTCAAGGATTCACGATGTAACACAATTATTTACTCTTGCAATTCATGATTCGCTAATTCACCATTCGCAATTCACGATTAAGAACATTAAACACAAATACAATTATGATTAAGTTAAAAAACATCGAAAAAGTTTATCGGACCAGTACCATCGAAACCCTTGCCTTGAATGAGATTAATCTCGAAGTAGCCAAAGGAGAATTTCTATCTATCATGGGGCCATCAGGCTGTGGTAAAAGTACCCTGCTCAATATCATGGGTTTATTAGATGAGCCATCTAACGGAGAAATCACAGTCGATAATGAAACCATCCGGGACTTCTCTGACAAAAAACTAGCGCATTTTCGCAACAAGAAATTAGGTTTTATTTTCCAGAGTTATCACCTCATTAACGATTTGCCGGTATTAGATAACGTTGAGTTACCCTTGTTATATCGTACCTCATCGGCAAGTGAGCGCACCAGATTAGCCACAGAAGCACTACAAAAAGTGGGTTTGAGCAACCGCATGAAACATTACCCAACGCAACTTTCTGGCGGACAAAAGCAGAGAGTAGCTATTGCACGAGCCATTGTGGGCCGTCCTGAAATTATCCTGGCCGATGAACCAACAGGAAACCTGGATAGTGCAATGGGCAACGAAATTATGGATATTCTTATCGGCCTCAACAAAAATGATGGAACTACCATTGTAATGGTAACGCACGATGAGAATATGGCTAAAAAGACCAATCGCTTAGTACGCCTGTTCGACGGAACGCAGGTCATGTAAAAATCGTGAATTAGTGAATAGCGAATTAGCGAATGTAAACTGCAACTGCTAACTCCTATTAAATTATTCACTAATTCGCCATTCGCTAATTCACCATTAATTTATCCCTTCATATGTTAAAGAATTATTTAAAAATAACATTTGCAGTACTGAAACGTCGGAAATTCTTCACGTTTATCAGTCTGTTTGGTATCAGTTTCACACTGTTGATTCTGGTAGTAATTACCGCTTTTATTGACCATCTTGTATCGGCAGGTTATCCTGAAACTAACCGGGACCGCTCTTTATACATTGAAAAAATGGTATTGCAGGATACCACCCAACAAGGTATGAACAGCTCTCCGGTGAGTCTGTATTTCATTAAGAATTATGTACTCAAGATGACTACCCCTGAAATGATTGCCTATGCTACTTATCCCAATACTCTCAATGCGTATGCCAATCAGAATAAAATAAAACTGATGTATAAACATACTGATGCTAATTTCTGGAATGTAACCAGTTTTGACTTTATAGAAGGTAAACCTTATACCAGACAAAACATTGAAAATAACGACTATGTGGTTGTAATTAATGATGATACCCGCGATAAGTATTTTGGCAAAGGCGTGTCGGTAGTTGGTAAAACTCTGGAGTTAGACAACGTCAATTATCGTATTATCGGTGTGGTGCGTGGTTGCCCGGTGACGCGCATCTATGTGGCATCTGATGTGTATCTTCCTTATAACACAGCCAAAAGAGACCAGACCAAAGAGAGGCTGGGAGGAAATTATCTGGTGTTTTTACTGGCAAAAAGCAAAGAAGATTTCCCGAAGATCAAGGCTGAATTTCAGTCAATCATGAAGAAAGTGCCACTTATCAGTAATGACAAATGGTTTAAGCCCAATAAAGCTATTTCTACAGCCGATACTTACGTGGGTTCGTTCTTAAGTCAGTTTATGCGCTCCGATGGAGATGCCAAAATGCACTACCTGTATATGGCATTAGTGGGTTTTGCCCTATTGTTTATGTCTTTGCCTGCTATAAACCTGGTTAATGTCAACATTAGCAGAATTATGGAGCGAGCCTCCGAAATCGGTATCCGCAAGGCATTCGGTGCATCTTCCAGGGTACTCACCTATCAGTTTATTACCGAAAACATTATCCTTACATTAATCGGGGGTGTCATTGCCCTTATTCTTTCGGTGGGTGTTATTTATTTTATCAATACAAGTGGTATGATTAACTATGCCGATCTGGCTATCAACTGGAAGGTTTTCGTTGTTGCTATTCTGGTAAGTCTTATATTCGGGCTGTTGTCAGGTGTTTATCCGGCCTGGCGTATGTCACGCTTACAAGTCGTAACGGCATTAAGAGGAGGCGAGTAAGAAATGCTAATCAATCACATTTAATTCATTACAATTATGTTAAAACATCTTTTTAAATTGATATGGAAGCGGAAAAAGAGCAATTTTCTGATGATGCTCGAAATCTTCGTATCCTTCCTGATATTATTTGCTGTCTGGAGTCTGAGTTTCTACAATTACCGGAATTACTCAAAACCGTCAGGCATTGACCATGAAAACGTATGGGCCGTTTTTATTGACTTTAATACTGAAAGCGATAGCCTCAGATCTATTTATCGGGATCTGGTAAGACAAAAGCTCAAAACTTATCCTGAAGTAGAAGCGTTTTCTTTTCATTCAAGCAATATGCCTTATAGCTTTAGCTCATCGAACAATATGTATTCCTATAAAAAGAATCAGTCGATGACCGAAATCATGAGTGTCGACCCGAGTTATCCTGATGTACTGAAAATGAAGCTATCCGAAGGGCGCTGGTTTACAGAAGGCGATAAAGTTCAAAAAATCAGGCCAGTGATTATTACGCAGTTTCTGAAAGACAAATTGTTTGGCAATGAAAACGCTCTGGGGAAAATAATCGGTGAGAATGATGGCAGACGCCAGGTGATAGGTATTCTCAGCCATTTTAAATTTGAAAATGATTTCCAATCAGAGGGAGCCTGCCTGATACAACCACTTGAAACCTGGCCGTCAGATATGTTGATACGCGTAAAACCGGGTACTACTGTAGAAACAGAAGCCAAACTATCGAAAGATCTAGTGCAGTTAGGCAAAGACTGGTCGGTTGAAATTCAACACCTGGATAACATGAAAGCCAATAAAAACCGGCTCATCTGGGTACCTATTCTTATACTATTGATTGTTTGCAGCTTCCTCATTTTCAACGTGGCGCTGGGCCTTTTCGGGGTATTATTCCAGACCATCAGTCGTCGTAAACAGGAAATCGGTGTGCGCAGGGCTATCGGTGCCACTAAAAGCC
>CALRLN020000280.1:0-7170 GCA_943368675.1 Chitinophaga pinensis
GGTTATAAAACACCACAATTAATGCATCAGCAAAGTCAAATAAAAATCCGAACTTATAAAAAAAAGAATCCAACTGAAAACTCCCAATTGGATTCCCTAAATTAGTATTTTAAATCTAAATAAGTGTATCGCCTATTTAGGACTAGACATAATTCTTTAAGCAATTTTCAAGGATGGCCTTGCTAACGCTTATTTCCCTAAACCCGCCAGTTTATCAGCCAGTAATCCTTCAAGATATTCTTTAATAGAATCTATCTTGATTTGTGAAACCACATCTTCTGCAAAGGCTAATAACTGCAAACGAATAGCTTCTTTTTTCGGTATCCCGCGCGACTGCATATAGAATATAGCCTCATCATTAAGTTTTCCGGTAGTAGTACCATGCGAACATTTCACATCATCGGCCCATATTTCCAACTGAGGTTTGGTATTCATGGTTGCCTCGTCAGTTGTCACCACATTACGGCAGTTCTGATAGGCATTGGTTTTCTGTGCATCTTCACGCACAAAAATTTTACCATTAAATACTCCTGTTGATTTATCCATCAGAATCCCCTTGTATAATTCATTGCTCTGGCAATTAGGTTTTCTGTGGTCAACCAGGGTATGGTTATCAATGTGTTGTCTGGCACTTGGCAGATACAAACCAAACAGATGGCTTTCTATGTGTTCTCCGTCTAAAACAATATTCAGGTTGTTTCTGACGAATCCTCCGTTTACCGTAACCGTAGCTGCATAGAAATAAGATCTGTCCTGCTGGTATACCTGTGTAGTACCAATATGGTGTGTCTTATCGCTTTCGTTCTGCACTTTATAATAATCTGCTCTGGCATCTTCAAAAAGCACAAACTCCGTAACTGTATTGATAAAATATCTGTTATCGCCGATAGTACGGTAAGCCTCTGCAATTTTCACTTCAGCGTTTTTACCTACTACAATCAGGTTTCTTACCTGCGAGCCTACATCTTCCTTGCGGGTATCGCCGATGAAGCGCAAAATAACAGGTTCTTCCAACGTTTTATTATCTGCAATATGCACTACTACCCCATCTTTAGCCAGGGCTGTATTCAGAGCTGTAAAAGCATCATTTTCGTAGTCGGCATACTTAGCAAAATACTGATTGATAACCTCTGGCATTTTTTCCTGTGCCTCGGCAAAAGGTACTACCTGTAAATGCTCTCCAGGGCTTTCGATATGCGATAATTCTGCATGAAATACACCATTAACAAAGTATAATACATTACCTTTCAGATTTGGCAGATGTATCTCTTCTAAATCCTTATTGCTGAAGTCAGAACCTGCGTTGAAATTAAAGTTTTGTTTCGACAAAGCCGAAACATTGCTGTATTTCCATTCTTCATGTCGAATCGTCGGGAAACCCAATTTATCGAAATTTTTCATGGCCTCGTTCCGCAACTGATTGACAGGCAATAAACTCTTGCCATTCAGTTGTGTCTGCAAAGTCTGAAAATCAGCAATTAACTGACTCTTTAAATCTTTATTTTCTATAGAACTCATCTTATAATTCTGCTACTGCTTCTAATTCTATTTTATAGCCAAAGTGCAATTCTTTTACCGGAATAACAGACCGTGCGGGTCTGTGGTCTCCGAAAAAAGCAGCATACAAGTGATTGACAACTCCCCAATGCTCACCGTCTACAATATAGACTGTTGTTTTTACTACTTTTTCGATGCTGCTGCCTGCGGCAGTCAGAATCTGCTTAAGGTTATCAAAAACCACAGCTATCTGTTCTTCAACAGGGGTTTCTACGGGTAGTTTTTCGGAGGTTAATATCCTGATAGGTAAAATGCCTGAGGTAAACACCTGCCCATTGCTCACAATTGCGTGCGAATAATGGCCTACGGGTTTGGGGCTGTCAGGTACCTGAATGATTGTCATGGCTGATTGAGCTTACGGGTTATGCTACTTCAAGCGAATCAACTTCTGCTTTAATCCAGTCATAGCCTTTTTCTTCCAGTTCAAGCGCTAAATCTTTAGTACCTGATTTCACGATTCTTCCTTTGTATAATACGTGTACAAAGTCAGGAACGATATAATCTAACAAGCGTTGATAGTGAGTAACAACAATAAAGGAGCGGTTTTCGTCTCTCAGTTTATTTACACCTTCAGCTACAATTCTCAGTGCATCAATATCCAGACCTGAATCGGTCTCGTCAAGAATACATAGTTGCGGCTCAAGCATGGCCATCTGGAAAATCTCGTTGCGTTTCTTTTCTCCGCCTGAAAAACCTTCATTCAGCGAGCGTCTCAACAAAGTATCATCAATTTTCACCAGCTTTGCTTTCTCCTTCATTCTTTTGAGGAACTGCGCTGCATCCAACGATTCTTGCCCGTTATATTTACGGATCTCGTTGAGTGCCGTTTTAAGGAAATTCACTGTGGTTACACCAGGGATTTCAACAGGATACTGGAATGCGAGAAAGATGCCCTCAGCGGCTCTTTCTTCAGGAGACATATCTAATAAATCTTTACCATTGTATTCTACTGTACCGCTAGTTACTTCATAATCTTCTCTACCTGCCAGCACTGAAGCAAGCGTACTTTTCCCTGAACCGTTTGGTCCCATAATTGCATGAACCTCGCCAGGTTTTACTTCAAAATTTATTCCTCTTAATATCTCTTTCTCCTCAATTCTTGCATGTAAATTACTGATAGTGAGCATTTTTAAAGCTTTATTTTAAATGATTCTTGACTACTGATTGTTTGGACACTCTGACGGAAACTAAAAATCAGGCTGCAAAGATACAACCAAAATAGCCAAGATGCTATTCTTATTCCATTATATAACCCCAAATAATCTTAGCTTGTTCCTTTCAGTCAATAAAATTTAATATATACGTATGTAAAAGTAAATGATACATTACCTGGCATCGGTAATTGACTCCATTACTACGCTACCACCTCATATAGTTTCACTGCCTGGGCTTTATTTTTCAGTGTGGCTTCTCCTACTTCCACGCAATTAAAAGACTCTTTTACAATCTGATACGCAGCCTCGCTAATGATAACCTGATTAGGTTTAGCAGCAGCCTGCAATCGTTGGGCGGTATTCACTGCATCTCCTATTACTGTATAATCCAGGCGCCTCAGTGAAGCTGAACCGATATTGCCCGAAATCATCTCGCCTGTATTGATACCGATTGAAACCTTAGGCAGGTAGGTAGAATGATTAGGCAAAACCTCTTCAATTTTGGCTATAGCAGACCGCACAGCAAGAGAAGCTTCTATTGCTCTGTCGAGGTGATAATCACCTTTAAAAACCGCCATAACGGCATCTCCCATAAATTTATCCACGTACCCTCCCTGGTCAATAATACCCTTTACCATTACATCAAAATACTTGTTGATAAGGTTTACCACTGTATCAGGCGATTCTTTTTCTGAAATAGACGTGAATCCGCAAATATCAATAAAAACAACCGTCGCCTCAATAGTTTCGTTGGCTGTCAGCGATGATTCAAATTCATGGCTGTTCATGAACTTCAGCACTGTTTCATCCACATACATTTTCAGAATGTTGTTTTCCTTGATTGCCTGTAAGGTCTGACGTAATTGTATTACGTGCTTGATGGTTTTTTCTACTGTTAACTCCAGGTCCTCAAAATTGATGGGTTTGGTTAAAAAATCAAAAGCGCCCCTGTTCATGGCAACCCTTATATTATCCATGTCACCATAAGCCGATACAATCACCGCCTTCAGCAAGGGATGATTATCTGAAATCTTACTTAAGAGCGTCAGTCCATCCATTTCCGGCATGTTGATATCGCTTAATATCATATCAATATCCGGAAACTCCTGCAATAATTTAAGTGCTTCGGCACCATTCTGTGCGAAGCTGAATTCATACGTTTTTTCTCGGATCTGTCGGCGGAATTTCTGTTTGATGAGCGTTTCTAAATCTGCTTCATCGTCCACAACCATTATTTTTGCGTTCATATAGAACTTTTAAGTTTTTGTTTGAGTTCTGCAAAATCTAAAGGCTTAGTCAGGAAATCGTTGGCCCCCAACCTCATAGCCTGTGCATGGCTTTCATCATCTCCATAGGCTGTAATCATCATTACTACAGGCGGCGCACTCGGCGAAGTAGCCCTGATCTGCTTCAGCAGTTCCAGTCCGCTCATGCCGGGCATATTAATATCTGATAAAATCAAAACCGCTTGCGAATCCCGCCCCGACAAATAGGTTAATGCTTCTTCTCCTGAGCCACTGAAAGCAAAATCAAATTCACCTGCTCTGATTTCTCTCCGAAAACGTTGTTCAAATAAAGTTCTCACATCTTCTTCGTCATCAACTACTAATATTTTCATAAATACTGGGTTAAGCGATTAAATATATTCAAAGATAAGGCAATTTGATGATAAACGTTGTCCCTTCGCCCTCTTTTGTTTCTACTTCAAGGGTGCCGTTGTGGCCTTTTGTAATAATATCGTAGGCCAGCGAGAGGCCCAGTCCGGTACCTTGTCCGGTAGGTTTGGTTGTAAAAAAAGGCTGAAAAATCTTGGCTCGTATATGCTCTGGTATACCTGTACCATTGTCACTTACCCGGATTTCAATCTCATCTGTAAGTTTCTTTGTACTCACCGTTACCTTGCCCTTACCCTGCATATCTTTTACAGCATAAAACGCATTATTGATAAGATTGAGCAATACCCTGCCAAAGTCCTGGGTAATAAGCGGAATCTTCGGCACGCTTTCATCAAGGTCTGTTTTAAAATCGGCATTGAAACTCTTGTCCTTAGCCCTGATGCCGTGATAGGCCAGGCGCAGGTACTCATCAGCCAAAGCATTAATATCAGTGGGTTCTTTCTTACCCGAACTTGCCCGGGAGTGTTCAAGCATACCTTTTACGATACTGCTTGCACGCTTGCCGTGATGATTTATCTTTTCAAGATTCTGGGCAATATCTTGCAATAGTTCTTCTTCCAATCCTTCGTCTCTCTTTTCTTTCTCTTTGGCTCGCTCCTCTTCCAGTTCTTCAATCAGCTCTTTGCTTAATTCCGAGAAATTGTTTACAAAATTCAGGGGGTTCTGTATCTCATGCGCAATACCGGCCGTCAGTTCTCCTAAAGAAGCCAGTTTCTCACTCTGAATCAATTGCGTCTGTGTTGTTCTCAGTTCCTCTAAAGACTTAGCCAGTTCTGCGGTGCGTTCTGCCACCTGTTTTTCCAGTACCTCGTTCTGTGCAGCCAATATCTGTTGTTTCTCTTGTTCGTGCGCCAGGTTTTTAGCAGACAGGCTTTCGATTTCTATTAACTTATTGCTAAGTGTCTTGTGGGTTCTGGTGTATTCACGCACTAACGAAAGAGACAGCCCGATAGGAATACTAAAGAACATAATGATAATAATTAATACAGCCAAATTCAAGATAAGGCTATCTTTACCATTACTTGTTGTCCCCACAATAAATAAAATAATAATTGCAAGAATAGCACATCCGGCTACTACCAGCAACGAATAAATAGGCACTTTGGCATTTGAATCCTTTCGTCGGTCGGCAAGAACACTTACTCTGATAAAATCAGCAAATAATAATAAAAACGGCACCCACAACTCAATGGCAAGCGGTAGATTCCAGTCGAAAATAGAACAAAGCATACTACCAACTACCATAAATGCCAGTGCATAAAACACAATGCCGAACTTCTGGTTGAGGTATTGGTAGAGAGAAAGATTAATAAACAAAATCCCGAAGTAAGTTACAATTACAGAAGCTAAACCATAGGCCTCGCTTGCTGAAACCTCAGTCTGGTAGCTTTCCAGACTTCGTAGAAAGAACGCCAGCGTAAGTATCAGCATTGTAATGCCTAAGCTCAAACTTACTTTCTTTGCCTTGTTGGATACGTAAAATGAGAAATGCAGAATAGCAAAAATCAGAAAAATACCTGTAAAAAAGTATAAAAACCCGGCGGTACGTTCAGTCTGCTGTTCTAAATAATCCCCTACATCGCTTGTCTTCTGGATTCTTAATTCAAAAATTTCAGAGCCCGTACCGGGGTAATAAAAGTTACCTTTAGTAAATGAATAGCGAACGGCCAATACATGCTTATTGGTATCAGCAAAAACAACAGGCAATACTGTCGTTTTAATTTTGGTTACTTCTTTGCCGGGATCTTTATTTACTACTCCTATCTTATGCAAAAGCTTCCCATCAAGATATATTTCAGAGGCACCCATCTGCCTGATACTGATACTCAATGGCTTATTTACCAAACCTGCTTTCAACTGTATCGGCCTCCTGAACCACCCAATTTGTGCCTCTTCTAATTGAGGATATTGAGCGATAGATTCTGACACGGATATATCCTCCCATTTACTATCATCAAAATCCGGGTTTGCCCAAAGTAAGTTATCGCCGGTATGCCATTTCCAATGATTACTGAGCGTAATACCGTGTTCAGGAATGTCATCAATAGGACTAAATTTCTTTGGCTTCTGCCCATGCACCTGTATGCTGAAAAGTAGTATGAAAAACAGGTAAAAATGCTTCATGTAATGGTTTTAATATTGGTAATGTTTTCTCAACTAACTGGTATCGTAATCACAAACTCTGTTCCTTCACCTTCTTTTGAATTTACTTCAAGGGTTCCGCCATGCCCTTTAGTAATAATATCAAAGGCAAGCGACAAACCAAGGCCCGTACCCTGTCCGGTAGGTTTGGTAGTAAAAAACGGTTGAAAAATCTTGTTCCTGACTGATTCGGGTATTCCTGTACCGTTGTCTTTTACTTTAATCACAATTTCTTTATCCTTCTCCACTAATTCTGTGCTTACCTGTACTATCGGCTTAAAGCCCTCAATACCCATCTTTGCCTTTTGCTGCACAGCATAGAAACCATTATTGAAGAGATTCAGCAGCACCCGTCCGAAATCCTGCGGGATTATGCTTACTTTAGGCACTTTAGGGTCCAGGCTGGTTTTAAAATCGGCATTAAATGTTTTGTCTTTGGCTCTAAGCCCGTGATATGACAATCGCAGGTATTCATCGGCCAGATCATTCAAATCAGTCTCTTCCTTCTGCCCGGTACTTGTACGCGAGTGCTGTAACATACCCTTTACGATACTCGCCGCCCGTTTGCCGTGATGATTTATTTTTTCCTGATTTTGCACCAGATCATTGACAAGGTCGCTGATCAGGTCATTATCCTTGTC
>CALRLN020000281.1:0-7166 GCA_943368675.1 Chitinophaga pinensis
ATTACGTCCACCAGATTTCTTAATCGTAGTAGTTAAGCTTTTCTCTGGTTTACTTGCAGTAATTTCAGAGAAATCAGGTGCTACACGATGACGTTGACCCGGGGTGATTGGTTTTAATTTCTTGATACCCATTTTTACTTATTCTTTTGCAGCCCTCAGGGGCTATACTTGAAATTTAATGATGGAATGACTTGTTTGCCTCACCGGGTGAGCGCTCACATGATCAATTCTTATAAATTTTCGTAGAAATCAATCATTTCTCCTTCTTTAAGCGTAACCACTGCTTTTTTGAAAGTAGAGGTAACACCAGAAGATGCTCTGCTGCGAGTCATTCTTGATTTCTTTTTACCGATTTGACGAATGGTGTTAACATCAGTAACTGATACACCGTACATCTTTTCGACAGCCTTTGCGATTTCGATTTTGTTCGCATTGATAGCTACCTCAAACACAAACTTACCTTTTGCAGTATTTTTTTGCGTTTTCTCGGTGATGATTGGTCTTTTAAGTACACTCATTTTCTTAATTTATTAGCAAAGCTGCTTGCAGCTTCTTAGTTCAATATTGATTCTATTTTCGACAAAGCACCTTCGCTAATGATTAACTTATCAGCATTGATTAAGTCATAAGTACTTACTTCGTCAGCACTCAAAACTTTAGTTTTAGGAATGTTACGAGCTGATAAATACACATTGCTATCATGAGCAGGCAAAATGAAAAGTGTTTTGCTACCAGATAATGACAACGCACCAAGAAATGCTAAGTAAGATTTTGTCTTTGGAGAGTCAAAAGTAAAGTCTTCAATAACTGAGATGTTATTCTCTTTAGCTCTTGCAGAGAAAACTGACTTACGGGCTAAAACTTTTACTTTTTTATTCAATTTGAAATCGTAATCACGTGGAACTGGTCCGAATACGCGACCACCACCTACGAAAGTCGGAGCTTTGGTTGAGCCGTGACGAGCACCGCCTGAACCTTTCTGACGAACAATTTTCTTGGTTGAACGTGCAATTTCAGCTCTTTGTTTTGCTTTATGCGTACCCTGACGCTGATTAGCCAAGTAGTGTTTTACATCAAGGTAAACCACGTGTTCGTTTGGCTCGATTCCGAAAATGTCGTCTGACAATGTTGCCTTGCGACCTAATTCTTTTCCGTCTTTACTGAATACTGATAATTCCATTGTGTTTACCGTATTTTTTCGATGTCGTTCGGTTTCGACCTTCCTAATTGTGAATGAGTGAATGAGCAAATTAGTGAATAAACACTATTACCCAACACCTACTTATTTATGTAAAGTAATGTATGAGTTTTTAGCTCCCGGAATTGAACCGCTGATAACGATTAAATTTTGCTCCGATATTACTTTCAATACTCTAAGGTTCTGAACGGTTGTACGAGTGTTACCCATACGACCTGCCATACGAATACCTTTGAATACTCTTGATGGGAACGAACAAGCACCGATTGAACCAGGGTGACGACCACGATTGTGCTGACCGTGAGTCTGGCCACCAACACCGGCGAAACCATGACGCTTAACAACCCCCTGGAAACCACGACCTTTTGAGTTTCCACTTGCATCTAAGAAATCGCCCTCTGCAAAAACATCTTCAATACGAATAGTATCGCCAAGGCTATATTCTTTTTCAAACTCTTTAAACTCAATTAATTTACGTTTAGGCGTTGTGCCTGCTTTTTTGAAATGACCTACCAACGGGCGGCTGGTGTTTTTCTCTTTCTTTTCGCCGTAACCTAATTGGATAGCTTTGTAGCCATCTTTATCTTCGGTACGAACCTGAGTTACAACACAAGGACCTGCTTCTATCAAAGTGCAAGGTACTGCTTGACCTTCTGAGTTGAAGATAGTTGTCATTCCAACTTTCTTTCCGATAATTCCAGACATGGTATTTTACGCTTTATTTTGCTATTACGACCTATTTTGATTCTTCGTAAGTCCAATCGAAATCAGACCTCCAAACGGGGGTGCAAAATTCCGAAAAAAACTGCACTAATACAAACTTAGGTCAAAAATTATTTACTATTACCAGAGGTTGACAACCGTCAACTTGTTCATTACACTGCAAACCGTTGGGGATTGCTCCATTTCGGTAAGGTCAAAAAACTAAAGGCGCAGGACGATTCCTTGTTACCTTGCAGCGATTCCTGTAAAATTCATAGCTTTCGGAGACTGTTCTGAATGATATTTACGAAATCCGTTCGTAGTATGCTTACAGTCAAAGTTAAATTGGTTTCCCGAATGAGTCGGGACTTCATTTAACCAAATGAGGGGTACTCCGTTTTCAATTGAGGTGCAAAGGTATATTTTTTTTCTTTGTCCACAAAATATCTGATAAAAGTTTTTTTAATTATTTTTCTTGTAGTCAGTTGGTTAGGGGTATTGCATATACTCGTGTTCACCCAATGAATTGGGTGGCTAAGAAAACAAAGGCGAACGTCGCACGGAATCATTTTGCATATGCCAGCCGGACTTAAGTGCGGCTTAGCATTAAAATACCTTTTTTACATTAGACGGCGAATTTATTCGCTGACAAAGGTTGAAATTCGACCATCCCCATTAACAAACATTCACAAATCGTTAGGGAATCCTTAACACCCTCCTATACGTAGCTCCGCTACCTTTGAGTTTTGTTCTGATAATATATACTTTTATGAAAAAGCATTATTAAACTGCTGACCTCTTAAAAACGAAAAATAGGCAGAACTTATCACCCTGCCTATTCCTTCTATTTTAATTTTACCGATTTATTTCAATTTCACCGACCATACCTCAAACCTAGTCTTATTGGTATTATAGATAAAAAGTTTGTTATAGGCTTCTGAATATGAGATAGCAGGTAAGGCCGTTGCGGCCAAAGGTTTATCTCCCAACATTCTGCCTCTCAAATCAAATAGTGTATTATTCTTACCATCAAAAATCCCGACAAAGCGCAGGTCATTGCCTAAATCAAAATAGCGCAGCTGGGATTTCATAAAATTGGTGCTTCCTATCTCTATAATAGAACCACCCGATTTACTCATAATCAATAATGAAGTTGGTGTCCGGCGGGCAATCAGCCAGTCTTTATGGTTCTGGTCGAAAATCACTTCAAAAACAGTCGCTTTATCAGGTCGCTCTAATTGAATATTGGCCCCACTGAGAGAATTGCCATTCATATCTACCTTTTTTATCTCCCCGGTTTCCGAAATTAACGTAATAACAGAGTTTTTACCTTGCCCTTCTTCCACTATCATTTCTGACGGACGGGCCGACAATGGCACTTTTGGAAAGCCTTTCAGGAATGGGCCTTGTTCATAAATCACGTTGAGGGTACCATCTTTTTGCAGAATAGCCAGGTATGTGTTGTTTTTAAACTTCACCGGCTGAATCCGCATAATATCTGTGAGCTGAACCGGTGTTCTGATCCGGTTGATTTTTTGTGTTTCTTCATTAATCATGTAGATATTACCCCCATCGTCAGCTACATATATCTTTGTTTCGCTGGCAGCAACTGCTCTTATAGACCCGTTAAAATCAATATCGGCATAATTGGCTACTAATCCTTTCTGGTTTTCTCTGGTAAAAAACAAAAGCTTGTCAGCCGTTGTACCTAAATAATGCAGTGTACCATTCTGAAAATAATCGGTTGGTAACAGATAAGCACTTGTAAGCGGCTGGCTTAAAGGTATTTTATTAATTTCTTTTGCAGCATTACTTAACAGAACGGCCTGATTGTCTGTCCTTTGCAGCAAAATCTCTTCTGATGTATTGTAGGCATTTTTAATAATAAAGGGTTTGCCGGTAAATTCCGGGCTGGTACTCAGGCTATCCTGCAAAAAGAAACGATTCACCAATACCTCCTTTTGTGTTTGCGGAATCTTCTCAATCAGTATTTTTGTACCGAAAGTATTATTAATCACAAAATTTTCAACAGCTAAAAAACGTAAGGCTTTTGCCCGCTGCTCATGCTTATACATAGTGCTCTGCCATTTTTGCGGCAATGAAAAATAGAGATTATTCCAGATTCTTTGTGGACTTATAATAGCCGTTACCTGTGCCTGAGGACGTAGTTTTTTTACGAAGTCTGTATAGATATTTGATTTTGCCCAGGTCTGCCCGAAGTTCAGGTTATTCAGATACTCCCGCATGGCATCATCATCGCTCGCCAGAATCATGTAATCGCCAATCTGGGTATAATAACAATCCGCAAAGCCTCTGAAAATGGAACCAAAAAGCAGGGCTGGTAACTGACTTATCTGAATTTTGCGTACATAATTATTCAGATAGCTGAAAGGCTGTGGTTTAAAATAAGAGGATACTTTTTCGGCATTATCAGCCAGATCATCAAAAGTATTTAATGCTTCGGCAGGGTCTTCTGTTTTTATCAGCGATATCTTTTTCGAAGGCTCGTCTGATGAAGTTTCCATTTCACAAAGCACCACCTCATTCTTTAATATTGTATAGAGGCTCGTAAGATTAATCCCCAGAAAACGATTCAGACTGTCACGTTCCGATAGCAGTGCCTGCTCGTTTGCTCTGAAATAATTATTGAAGTCTTGTGCGAGTTTAGTTTTATTCTTAAAGCTGATACGAAAAGTAATAGCCGTATTTTCAGGAATCAGGTCTGTACAGGTAAAAGGTTGTGGCATCTGCTGACCGAAAATACCGAGGAATGGAATCGTGTTTGTTCCTTTAGAATAAATATAAGCGGAAACAGTATTGGGTATTCTGGGTTTCTCAAACACAATATCAGGATTTCTCGGTGTGATATTCCCGAAAAACTCGATAAGGTTCGGTGAAAGCTGAGAGGGTAAAATATCGGCAACATCCTGAAGATTGCGACTCTTGAAATAGATATGGGCAATTCCTCTGCGGCTTTCTTTAAATGGTACACTTTCGATAGCTCCTCCCGATTTTATGCGGTTAACTACTTCTTCCAACAATACTTTCGAGCCGCTGCAAATCAGGAAATCATCATGAATAAAAAAATTAAAAAGCAGCAGATTATTGATTGTATATAGTTCTTCTATCCTGATACCCTTATAGGTACGGCCATAGGCCTTCCGTTTGCCCGGGTCAGGCTTTGATAATTGATTCAGAAAATCAGCATCACCAAAGGCTCCGGCAGGAATATAAATAATGTATTCAAGATTCTTTTTGGTTTCACGGTGAAGCGAATAAGTAATCAGTTTTCGTGATAAAAACTTCCTGGCTGTGGTTGAGTCATTGACACTTCGGGCAATCTCTTTAAGGGGCTGCAGTGCATCATAGAAGAAGGGGATATCGGCCAATTGCGTAGAGTCAAATCCTTTCTTATTGAAAAGCGAACGTTGTATCTGCGAACTTTCGACCACTAAAAAAGCGTTGTCAGGAATATAATTCCAGGCATCTCTCCGGGGAGCCAACCAGATGCGATAAGCTATGTAAAGCACAATCAAGGCCAAAAAGACGTTGATGTACCACAGGTACTTAGTTTTTATCATAAGAAAGCAACGTAATTCTTTTATAAACAGCGCCAACAGCCTGATCTGCTTTCAAGCATGAAAGTTTAAAAGTAGATTTGCAAAAGTAAATAAATTTTCACCAAATTTCCTTGAAATCAGACCAATTTGAATGATTTATGTGATTAAATGGTCGGTTTTTAAATAAAAAATATGGTTCAGTTAGACACTATATGTGCCTTAGCTACTCCGCAGGGCGTAGGAGCTATCGGAGTAATAAGGGTTTCGGGCGAGAGGACTTTTGAAATTGTCAATAAGATTTTCAAAGGGAAAGATTTAACCAAAGTTGAATCTCATACCATACATTTCGGCACCATCAGAGACTATACGGATAACCCTGAAGGGAAAATTATTGACGAAGTTTTACTATCTGTTTTTAAAACTCCCCGCAGCTTTACCAAAGAAGACGTGATTGAAATATCGTGTCATGGCAGCGACTATATTATCAGATACATACTCAAATTATTAATTCAGAACGGCTGCCAGATGGCAAAGCCGGGTGAGTTTACTCAAAGGGCATTCCTGAACGGACAGTTTGACCTGGTACAGGCTGAAGCAGTAGCCGACCTGATTGCAGCCGATTCTGAAGCAGCGCATAAAACAGCTTTGAATCAGATGCGCGGCGGCTTTTCAACCCAGCTAAAAACCTTGCGGGA
Source organism: Chitinophaga pinensis (assembly GCA_943368675.1). GTDB lineage: Bacteria > Bacteroidota > Bacteroidia > Cytophagales > Spirosomataceae > Emticicia. Next base: position 6,156 of record CALRLN020000281.1, read on the forward strand.
AGAATTGGTGCACTTTGCATCCTTAGTAGAACTCGAACTGGATTTTGGTGAGGAAGATGTAGAATTTGCCGGACGGGACGATTTAAGGCAATTAATACTGAAAATTCAGAATTTTCTGAAAAAACTAATAGATTCTTTTGATGCAGGGAATGTCATTAAAGAAGGGATTCCGGTAGCAATTATCGGCCCGCCCAATGCCGGAAAATCTACTTTATTAAATATCTTACTCAACGAAGAAAAAGCCATTGTCACTGAAATAGCAGGCACTACCCGTGATGTAATTGAGGATATACTTTTTATTGGTGGCATGAAATTCCGCATCATCGATACCGCAGGAATCCGTGAAACAAAAGACATAGTAGAAACCATTGGCATTGAGCGCTCAAAGCAGGCAATGGAAAAAGCCGAAATTGTGATTCTGCTCTTTGATAATGAAATCGACCAGCTATTCTTAGCCAATACCTTTGCTGATATGGTTCAGGAGAAAGAGGTGATTTGGGTCAGGAATAAGATTGATTTGGCAGGAGGGTTTACTGTCTCGTCGGAAGACTCTACTCCTATTTCCACCATCAATATCTCCGCCAAAAACAACATAGGCATAGAAGATCTAAAAACCGCCATTGTAGCCAAAGCCAAAATAAAGAAGCAATCAGACACGACGCTCACCAACTTGCGCCACTACGAACATCTGGTAAAAGCCCACGATGCCCTCGAAGAAGTACTGAGTGGTCTAAGCCTGGGCATCACAGGTGATTTCCTTGCGCAGGACATTCGCTTATCCTTATACCATTTAGGGGAAATTACCGGGCAAATAACTACTGATGATTTACTGGCGAATATTTTTAGTAAGTTTTGTATTGGAAAGTAACCGAACAAAATAAGCACATAATTACAACATAAAAAAGATTGCAAAGCCTTGATATTCAAGGCTTTCTTTATTGTATTCATTACTATTTAATTTGTTTTATTATTTGTTTGTTTTGTTTATATTTGTACCTCATTTGTACCTCG
>CALRLN020000282.1:0-7108 GCA_943368675.1 Chitinophaga pinensis
CTAAGCCACCTACCGCATCGGTTGCAATACTTGTTACTTCGCTGCCTGTCAAGGCATTGACACAGTCATGTGCACAACTGGCCGGGCCTTCAAAAGCTTCATAGATACGAAGGCTTGTGAGAGCAGCAACTGTTCCGTTTCCTACCAGACGCACTTCGTCAAAATCCTGACCTGCTCCGGTTGTGAAACTAATAATCTGTTTGCCATTAGATGCACTCTGCAAGGCGCTTAAAGATAATAACGGAGAACCTGAACCAAAAATCGCACTTTGCACAAGCGTGCCATTACGGTAAGTTTCGATTCTTAAATTGTTTAGAATAGCAGCCGATAATAATCCGCTGTCAGGTCCAATCACAAAGCCCACTTCATTTCCGCCGGGATAATACTGAAGAGAGTCTTTTACAATAACCAGAATGGTATTGTTGATTAATCCGACTGGCAATGAAGCAACTGCGTAATTACTTAAATTACCATCAACGACGAAATTGGCATCCGCTGTGCCACAGAGCAGGCAAACTCCACCACCAGGAGTTGTACCGGCATAAACCCCTGTTCCAACTATGGGGTCAAGACAGATTCTGTTGTTCTCGATGGTTTGCTGAGAGAAAGCAAATCCGGAATAAATAGACAGAAGTACGAGCAAAAGAAACTTGCATGTAGTTTTCATTGTTACCATGAGCAAAAGTTTTAGTAATGTTAGCAAAAGATTGAATTTGCCCTAATAAGCACACATACCCTACACTATGAGGTAGTTAAGAGCCTTGTGATTTTATTTCGGGCGTTTACAGCAAAAATCATTTCAGATTGTCGGCAAAAGTTTATAATTGATTTACAAAACGACATTATAATTCCTGAAGAGTCTTTTTTCAGGACTCCTTTATATGATTTTATATAAAAATGAAGAGGAAGAATATAAGTCAGTTCATATATCTTATAGCAGTTATTTTCTATTCAGCAAAGGTTTTTAGGCTCAATAAGGTCCTGATAAAGCGTTAGCCCGGAGGCTTATAATAGAAGAAGCCTGATTTCTGTTTGGATAAGAAATAATAAGAGGGATAATAATCCGTTGGCATGTCTGCCGCAAAAGTTATTTTCATGGGGTAAATTTTTAATTGCCGATGCAAAGTATAATCAAAGTCTGTCTCTCAGAAAACTTTTAATAGAATTTCTGTCCTTTCTCATGCATAAAATACAATAGAGGAAAAATTTGATGATGCAGGCATCATTTAGCAAAAGTTAAAAAATAATGGAATGACAACGCGGTATACCCTTTTTAGACCTCTCAAAAAAATGATTTCAGATTCTTAGTTATGACAAGAAATAGAAAAGGAGATATGTTACCTACAATGAGCATCCGTTAGCAAAAGTTATTTCAGGTTCATCAAGCCAAATGTAATAAGTAGGGTTACTTCAGTAATAAGATAGCAAATTCCAGCCCCTTAGCTTCAGCTAAGTTCTAATATTAAATTAGTAATAATTAAGAATTCGGAAGATGGCATATTGCTTATTAAGGAGCATCTTACAGCAAGCAAATCTGGCTCAATTGATTTCAACAAAAGTTATTTTTAATATTATTAGCAAAAAATTGTTTCAAAATCAGAAATTCCTTGTTTACTAAAATTTGAAGATCAAGGAGTTTTCTGTTCAGTTAAATAAATACCAAGAAATAATTGTGCCATTTTTTTTATTGATTGGCACTAAACTAGTCAGGAATAGTATAATTTTAATATTTTATACCGCTTAATAATGAATGTATGATATATTTTTCTAAAAAAATTACCAAACGGATACAGGGTAATTTTATGATTATGAGCCATTTATATTTTAGTACGAAATTTGTTGCAGGTTTTTTCCCCTAAGCAGTGCCTGACAGATTAAGTGTAGTGTGTATCTGTTTGCATTCATGTATAAATAATGTACCTGTTATTTTTCCGGTAAAACTTCTGCGAATGCTCGTATTTATAATCCGGATTTATTTACTTCGCATTTTAAACCCCTGCAATGCAATTATCCAGGCCACTTATATTAGCTTCCAATTCTCCGCGACGAAAAGAAATCATGCATAACGCAGGATTTGAATTTTCTGTAAAAGTAATACCGACTGACGAGGTTTTCCCTGCTGATATGCCGGTTGAAGATGTACCGGTTTTTCTGGCTAAAAACAAAGCTGCCTGTTTCAGAGAAACAATAAGCAGTGAGATTATTCTTTGCGCCGATACAGTTGTGATAGTTGACAACGAGATAATCAATAAGCCGGTTGATATAAATGATGCCAGGCGTATGTTAAGACTATTGAGCAACAGAGTACATCGGGTTATTACCGGTGTTTGTATCATGACCCAGGAAGAGACAATTACACTCGCTGACACCACCTATGTGACATTCAAACCACTAAGCGATTGGGAAATTGAATATTATATACAAAAGTGCCATCCATTCGATAAAGCAGGTAGCTATGGTGTGCAGGATTTCATCGGTATGATAGGTATCAGCAAAATTGAAGGCTCATTCTACACAGTTATGGGGCTACCTGCGCACAGGGTTTATGAAGAACTGGAAAAATATATGGTCAGATGAGGGAGCTTTTATTTATAAGAAATGATTGAATACCTGAACCACGAAAGCGCAAAACTAACGTTCAAAGCCCCTTATAAACAATCGGTGCATGTGGTTGGTGAGTTTAATAACTGGCAGGTGTCTGATAAATATGCAATGCAGAAAGAAACTGATGAAGAAACCTTCAGTATTATTATCAGTGGTCTGCTAGCCGGGCAGGAATATGCCTATCAGTTTCTGATTGATAAGAAAATTGTTATAGCCGACCCATATACTGAAAAAATCCTTGACCCACAGTTCGATAAAGAAATTCCTGAAAATACATATCCGAATCTGAAAAAATATCCGACCGGAAATCCATTCAAGGGCAGCGTGTCGGTTTTACAAACTGCGCAGGAATCATACAATTGGGAAATTGAGACATTTGCTGCTCCCCCTAAAGAAGACCTGGTTATTTATGAATTGCTGATCAGAGATTTTGTCGAATCACGCAAGTATAGAGATATAGCCGGTTTTATTCCGTATTTCAAAAAACTGGGTATCAACGCTATTGAACTCCTGCCTGTGCAGGAATTCACCGGAAACGATTCATGGGGCTATAATCCGACCTTTTACTTTGCACCTGATAAAGCCTATGGCACCAAAGACGATCTGAAATACCTGATTGATAAATGCCACGAAAACGGCATTGCTGTAATATTGGATGTAGTGTTTAATCATGCTGATAAAAAATTCTCTTATTTTAAAGCATACAAAAGTCATAAGAGTAGTGATGGCGAACACCCGTTTTTCAATGCAAAAGCTACGCATCCTTATTCGGTGTTTTTTGATTTTAACCATGAGAGCAGATATACGCAGGCTTTTTTTGATGATGTATGCCATTTCTGGCTCAATGAGTATAAAATTGATGGTTTCAGGTTTGATTTAACCAAAGGATTTACACAGGTACAATCTTACCCTGATGTTTCAAAATGGTCGGGCTATGATGCAAGCAGGGTAAAATTACTGAAACGCATCTATGATAAAATCAGACATTATAATAAGGATTGTTATCTGATTCTGGAGCATCTGGCAGCGAATGATGAGGAAACCGAACTGGCAGACTATGGTTTTTTGCTATGGGGAAATCTGAATCATCAGTTCAGAAACCTTATGAGAGGCAAAAATGATAGTATATCATGGCTGAGTTACAGAAACAGAGGCTGGCAGGAGGCAAATCTGATAGGCTATATGGAAAGCCATGATGAAGAAAGACTCGCATACGATGCCAACCTGAAATTTAAAAATACTGAAACTGCTATAGCAAGGGCTGGTGCGGCAGCGGTACTGTTTTTTGCTTATCCGGGTCCTAAACTATTCTGGCAGTTTGGCGAGTATGGTTATGATATGCCTATCGATTATAACGGACGCACAGGTGTAAAACCAATCAGGTGGGATTACCTGAAAGAAGCAGGTCGTCAGCAATTATTTGAAGTTTATGCGCAAATGATTCATTTAAGAAAAAATATTGTTGCATTTAAAAAAGGCAATTTTGTTGAAGTCTCTGAAAGTCTGGTTAAAAAAATCAACATTAGTCATTCGACCCTCAATATCAGAATTATAGCCAATTTTAACCTGAAAGATGTAGAAGTAAAAAGTAATCTGGAAACAGGAATATGGTATGATTTTTTTGGCGAAACTATATGGACAATCTCTGAAAACAACAAAAGAATTATGCTGAAAGCTGGCCAGTACTACCTGTTTACTTCTAAAAAGATTGAAAAATTTCAATAAACCAATGACCCATGAGAAAAGACGAACTGGTAATATTTTATAACGAGCCTGACGAAAAAATATATATAAAGGTGCCTCCGGGTATAGAAACTCATTATCAGTTATCAAATCTGGCTGGGAAGATTCTGCAGGAGGAAGTACATACAAAAGCCCTGCATGATTTTGATCTGGCAGGGCTTCCGGAAGGCATTTATTTTGTAATAGTAAATCAGGATGACGTTATACGTTCAAAGAAAATCATCAAAAACACCTGATCTTACCTGTTCATTGTCAACAAGAACTCTTCGTTATTGCGGGTACCTTTCATCTTGTCTAATAAAAACTCCATTGTTTCCATAGGGTTCATATCAGCCATATACTTGCGTAGCAACCATACTTTTTGTAAAGTATCTTTGTCCATCAGCAAATCTTCTCGACGAGTACCCGAGGCCAGAATATCAATAGCAGGATACACACGTTTGTTTGATAACTTGCGGTCAAGCTGCAACTCCATATTACCGGTGCCTTTAAACTCTTCAAAAATCACCTCATCCATTTTTGAACCGGTGTCAATCAATGCAGTAGCAATGATGGTCAAAGAGCCACCGTTTTCAACATTACGGGCAGCACCGAAAAATCTCTTAGGTTTATGCAAAGCATTGGCATCAACACCACCGGAAAGGATTTTACCCGATGAAGGGATAACGGTGTTATAAGCACGTGCAAGACGGGTAATAGAATCAAGCAGAATCACCACATCATGCCCGCATTCTACCAGGCGTTTTGCTTTTTCCAGAACCAGGCCGGACACTTTCACGTGTCTGTCAGCCGTTTCGTCAAAAGTTGACGATATTACTTCGGCACGCACACTGCGTTGCATATCTGTCACCTCTTCCGGACGTTCGTCTATCAGCAGGATAATCAGATATATTTCAGGGTGATTACGGGTAATGGCATTGGCGATTTCTTTTAACAATACAGTTTTACCTGTTTTAGGCTGTGCCACAATCATACCACGCTGACCTTTACCGATAGGCGAGAACAAATCTAATACCCGTGTAGAGTAAACATCAGATTTACTGCTTAATTTGATATGTTCTTCCGGGAACAATGGCGTCAGATATTCGAACGGAATACGGTCGCGAATCTCCTCGGTTGTTTTACCATTTACCGAAAGCACTTTTAATAGGGCAAAGTATTTTTCACCCTCTTTTGGCGGACGGATTGCACCTTTAACGGTATCACCTGTTTTAAGACCAAATAATTTTATCTGTGATGGAGATACGTAAATATCATCCGGACTGGCTAAATAATTATAGTCGGCTGAGCGAAGAAATCCATAGCCGCCTTCCTGCATAATTTCGAGTACACCTTCATTTTCAATCAGCCCGTCAAATTCTTTAATCAGATTATTAAACTGCTTTTTGATTACTTTGGTATAGTCGTCAACGAATCTTTTATCCTCTTTGGTTTCAGCTATATCGGGTACAATATCATCTATCAGCCCCTCAAATTCGCTCATTTCTGCATCGATTTGCGACAAATCAAAATCTTCCGCTTCTTCTAAATTCAACAGAGGCTCTAATTCGGGATCTAAGTTCAGATCTGTGAGAGGGGGAATAGAATCGCTTGGCTGCGGAGGAGGGACTTCTTTAAATATATTTTGCGGTGCTTGCTTTTCGAAAGGTTTTTTCGACCCGACTTTTTTTATCGGCTCTTTTGATACCGGGCCGGGCTCCGCCGCGCTGGTATCTCCTTGTTTGGATAATCGGGTACGGTTTTTCGGTGCCTTGTTATTATTATTAAATAATGGTACTTCAAAATCGGAGGCCGGTATATCGCCTACTTCTTTTGGCATATTAAAAGTTGATTTAATGGATTGTTGCTCCAGAATCTTTTCAATGAGCTCATTTTTTGAGGCATTGCGGACATCTTTGACGCCCAGTTCAATACAAATTTTTCTTAACTCTGATAGAAGTTTCAGATTCAGTTCTTCTGATGTATACATACGTGAGAATTAACGATACGTTTTTATACGACGATAGCGGTTTATTGGATGCTGAAATAAGAAAAGGACATTATAAGTAAGTGAACAGTTGAAAGTAAATTACAAGCAGTAAGCGAAAATAATTGGTTATAAGTATTTTACTTTAACTGGAGCTTTTTAATTAAACCTTATACTAAATTTACGTTTTGGAAAACTCCTGGAATAGAAATTAGCAAGCTATTTATGGATTGTAATTTCAGAAACAATTAGACTGATTCAAAGAGGGTAATTTCTACTACAGAAAGTCTATTGAAGTTTTTTACTCGGATTTGAATGCAATTATATAACGTTTATTTTGATTTGTCAATATATTTTGACAATATTTTTTTACAGTAATCTCGAAAATTGAATAAAGAGTTCAACCAGACAGTTTAATGCAGATTATATTTTCAATACCTGACATTGAAATAACATCAATGAAATATAATAAAGTTCAAATTGAATCATTAATTTTAGCCTATTACTTTGGGGCCTAAATGATTAACGCCAGACACATACGCATTGCAGTGGATACTGGCTTTTTCAAAAGCCGTTTTCATTGCCATAGCTACTTTTTCGGCTGTTTCAATACCTTTGCTAAAAGCAAAAACTGACGGCCCTGCCCCTGATATACTGCAGCCCAAAGCACCTGCTTCCAATGCGGCATGTTTTACTTCCCAGAACTCCGGTATCAGAATGGCACGCACAGGCTCTATAATAAAATCAACCATTGAGCGGGCAATCAGATCATAATCAGACTGCATCAGCCCGGCT
>CALRLN020000283.1:0-7095 GCA_943368675.1 Chitinophaga pinensis
ATGTCTTCTGTTGAAGCAAATCGGTAGGTCAGGTTCATGCATCAGAGAATTTTCTTTGCAAATATAAACTCTGCTAACCTAACATTTTGTTAATTTGCATAAAAATTCGAATCTTTTCTATTGCATAATTTTATATGCCATGAGCTTGACATTCATTAAAAAACAAATATGAAACCACTTATTTTAGTAACAAACGATGATGGCATAACATCAAAAGGTATTTCAGTTTTAATTGATGTTGTAAAAACATTAGGCGAAGTTTTTGTTGTCGCTCCTGATAGTCCGAATTCCGGCATGGGGCATGCCATTACGGTTGATAGCACAATTCACATAAAAAAATCTAAAATTTTCAAAGATATAGAAGCATTTGAGTGTTCGGGCACTCCTGCCGACTGTGTAAAACTTGCTAAGCATCATTTTTTAAGAGGAAGAAAAATTGATCTGGTAGTAAGTGGAATCAACCATGGTATGAATGCCTCTGTGTCAGTACTTTATTCAGGCACTATGTCGGCAGCTGTTGAGGCTTCTATTGAAGGTATCCCTGCCATTGGCTTTTCGTTGAACGATTTCAAATATGATGCGGACTTCAGACATGTAAAACGGTTCTTGAAAAAAATTGTTGAAAAATCACTTAGGAATGGTATTCCGCCGCATACAGCATTAAATGTTAATTTTCCGGCCAAATCGGATACTCCAATTAAAGGAATAAAAATTTGCCGGCAGACTAACGGATATTGGAGAGAAGAATTTGATGCAAGAACCGATCTATATGGCAGACCTTATTTCTGGATGGGTGGAGATTTTGTAAACCGGGAGCCTGAAAGTGAGGATACCGATATATGGGCAATGGAAAATAATTATGTAGCTATCGTTCCTGTTCAATATGATAGAACGGCTTATCCTGAAATTAAAGCATTGAAAAAATGGAAACTCTAAGCATCAGAAAATAGGACTTATCAGTTTTATTTAGCAATTTTAGTTGATACTCTTTCTGTCTTTCGACTAAAATAGTGTTCTTACAATCATTTACTAATATATTTTATACATATGGCAGTTTTAGGAAGTTTATTAAAAGGAAGTATAAAGTTTACGAGTACAATACAAAAAATAAGAAAAGTTAAACCACTTAAATGGCAGAAAAAGGCCTTTACCAAACTAATTGCAAAGGCGAGGTATACACAATTTGGTGAAAAATATAATTTTGATGAAATATTAAGCACCTCAATTTTTGAAAAAGGCACTGAATTTTATAAAAAATTTCAGGAGCAGGTTCCTATCTATGATTATAACAAAATTTATGCTGAATGGTGGCATAAAGCCCGCAATGGAGAAAAAAACGTTTGCTGGCCGGGGCGTATAAAGTATTTTGCTTTGAGTTCAGGCACATCTGATGCTGCTTCAAAAGCTATACCTGTTACAAAAGAAATGATTAAATCCATTCAGCGGACAAGTATTAATCAAATTATCTCTTTAGGCCATTATAATACATTGCCTTCCAACATTTATGAGAAAGGGTATCTGATGCTAGGCGGAAGTACAGCACTGAATGAAGTTGACTCTCATTACGAAGGTGACTTAAGCGGTATTACTACCGGAACACTACCCTTCTGGTTTCAGAATTTTTATAAGCCCGGTCAAAAAATTGCAGCTGAGCGCAATTGGGGAAACAAGTTGGAAGAGATTACCGAAAATGCCAAAAACTGGGATATAGGTTTCCTGGCCGGAGTACCTGCATGGCATACAATTCTTCTTGAAAAAATTATTAAACGCTACAATCTTAAAAATATCCACGAAATATGGCCAAATCTAACGGCCTTTGCCTGGGGTGGTGTTTCTCTGGAACCTTATAAACAGGGTTTGGAAAAATTATTCGGGAAACCCGTTATTTATATAGAAACGTATATGGCCTCTGAAGGATTTCTGGCATATCAGGACCGACCGGATGGTAATTTGCGATTGGTGCTTAATCAGGGCATTTTCTTTGAATTTATTCCATTCAATGAAAATAACTTTGATGAAGATGGAAATCTCGTTCAAAAACCTGAGACACTCATGGTGCATCAGGTTGAAGAAGACGTTGATTATGCGTTATTGATTTCAACCTGTGCCGGAGCATGGCGCTACCTGATTGGAGATACGGTGAAATTTACTAATAAAAACAGAGCTGAAATAAAAATCACAGGACGAACCAAGCATTTTCTGAGTTTATGCGGAGAGCATTTATCTGTTGATAACATGAATAATGCGATTGAATTGGTTTCAAAAGATTTAGGAATAGATATTCGTGAGTTTACTGCAACTGGCATTAAACATCCCCCTTTATTTGCACATCAGTGGTACGTAGCCACGGACGATAAAGTAGATGAAAAACAACTGTGTGAGTTAATTGATAAAAAACTTTGTGAACTCAATGATGATTATGCAGTAGAACGAGGACATGCACTGAAAAATGTATTCTTAAAGGCACTACCGACAAAGGCCTTTTATGACTGGATGAAAGAGAGAGGCAAAGAAGGAGGACAGCATAAATTCCCAAGAGTATTAAAAGGAAAGCTGGTTGACGACTGGGAAAACTTTGTTAAAACTAATTATGGAGAGGTTGGGGTTTAGCCCAACCTTTATTTCTTTTTATATACATCATCACTTATTTCATTAGGCTTTGCTTTCAGAAAATCTGCTATCTGCTGTTCTGTCATCCCTAAGTCTATTTGTAGTTCAGGCAATAATTTCTTCAATTCTTCCGCACCCCGGGGTGTCACGTCTGTTTTCCATAAATATAGCTTCTTGAGGTTTTTCAGATCTCCTATTTTTTTAATACCGCTATTAGAAATTTTTGTTCCTATTAAATTCAGGTATTCCAGATTCTTAAGCGTGCTTAATTGACTAAGTCCGGCATCGGTAATTTTTGTTTGCTCCAAATGAAGTCTGGTAAGGTTTGTAAGTTTCGCCACTTCCGTCAAAGTTTTATCCGTAATCTGGGTGTCGCTTAATCTTAGCCAAAGCGTCTGATCTGCTGCTTTTGCAATTACTCCGGCCATATCATCTGCCAGTTTTGAATTATTAATATAGCTGATTTCTACAAAATTATTATTCTGGGCAAAAGGTAAAATCAGAGCCCCTGATTTTTTCAAATCAGCGATTACATTATTTTCAATGGCAGAAACGTTTCCAGTTAATATTTTTTCTTCTATAGTAAATTTATCCTGCTTTACACCTTTGCCCTCTTCAATACTCCCTGCGCCATTTCCCAAACTTGCCAATATAGGTTTTATTGTTTCAGAAACTTTTACCTGAGACACTTTCTTATCAAATGGAGCACCTTGTTCAATCCACCATTTCATTAAGGCAAGTTCATTTTCTGTGATTTGTGTTTTGCCCTTTGGCGGCATATGATCATCGTCTGATTCAGGCAGAAGAATCCTTTTAATAAATTCGCTTTCATCCACATTACCAACTCTAAAAATAGATCCGTGCTTCCCACCTTTTTTAAACAACTCTACTTCGTCCATCCTTAAGTCGCCTTTCATTTTGTTGGCATTGTGGCATTGTTCACATTTTTGCTTAAAAATTGGTTGGATAATATCCTTATAAACCATGGCTTCATCGATATTCTGAATTTTTGGCTTTTCTGTAGCATTGCTATTTTCATTGTCTATTTTTTCAGGCATTCCAAACCATGACCTGAATGGTTGCGGCGTATTATCTGTCAGGTAAGTTTCTCCATGTGTCAGGTTACCACCATGATGGCCAGCAATCATCATAAAAATTAATGATAATACTAAAGCAGGGGCATATAAGATTTTAGTTATGCCGATTCTTCTATCAAGCCAAGCATTTTTGGCTAGCCAGCCAATCCAGCAAAAAACTGCCAGCCAGATACCCTGCATTTTGTGTTCGTCCAGCATATCTTCATTATAACCGCCGTCTAATGAAAGAAAGTATCCTGCAATACAGGCAAAGGTGGCGCTCAGCGCCGAAATCAAAAACAGAACTCTGATTATTTCCTGACTGACACTTAATCGACCAGTCAGTTTCAGTAATTCAAAAACACCAATAATAATCAGAAAACCAATAGGAAGGTGAACCAGAAGCGGGTGAAAGCGACCAAAAAAAGAAGTCCACTCTGAGATAACGAGGATAAGCATTAAAAAAAGATTTAAGATTGAGGTTCAGGTTGATTTTGCTCAAATATACTAACATTCATAACAAAATAAAATAGCCAAAGTCGATGACTTTGGCTATTTTAAAATCTATTTTATTAATTCTTAGTATCCAGGATTTTGAACCAATACTGGTTTCCCATCTTTTTGACTATTAAGAATTTCATCTTGCGGAAGTGGATAGTAATTATTTTTAGAAGTAAAAGTTTTACCAGCCATATAACCCCGTTTGTTGAATGTTCTGCCTGAAGGCTCTTTTCCAGGAACAGCTTCTTCTTTAGCATATTTATTCAATACACTTTCGGCAATTCCCCAACGTACTAAGTCAAAGAAACGGTGTCCTTCCATAGCAAACTCTAAACGGGTTTCCATACGAACTGCATTTCTTGCAAAGTCAGCGCCTTTGCTTGCGAAAGTTCCTTCAGGATAAAGCTCAATTTTATAATTTACAGATGGATCCTGAACACTACCTGTTTTTGCGCGGTTACGAATCATATTTACTAATTCTTCACCTCTTGCCAGATTACCCAATTCAATTTCAGCTTCAGCTAACCATAAGATAACACTTGATAATTTTATAACTCTGAAGTTGTTATTAACACTACGTTTGTTAGTTGAGTGAGTCGAGCTATTTTCTTCTGCAAGGTAGTACATCCATTTTTTGCCGATAAACGGACCAGCATAAGTTTGGTCACGAACCCATGTAGAACCTGGCATCGGACCCCAATCAAGGAAGTTCACACCTCTGCGACCTACAGTCCAGTCTAATCTTGGGTCAACAGGTATTGATTTATCTAAAGTAAATGCGGTACTTGCAGTGATACCCTGATCATTCGGTAAATCAACCTGATTGTAAGTATCGCCTGAACCATCAGCAGCAGCACCAATTAATGGCAAACCGTTTGCATCAGTTTTGAAAGCATTAACAAGGTTATGAGAAGGTTGGTAGAAACCGCAACATCCCCTACCAGGACCAGTTGAGGCATATGGCCAGTTAAGGTTATCACCAACATTACCATTGTCACCGTTTGTACCATCATTTATTGAGAACTGTACTTCAAAAATAGACTCTTCATTATTATTAGTTTTATTTCTGTAGTTATCATGATAGTTAGCCATCAGTTTTTTACCCGAGTTTTTCAAAACATCCTCTAATAAAGCTTTAGCAGGAGCCCATTTCTTTTGGAAAATATATGCTTTAGCCAGGAATGATTTAGCTGCCCATTGTGTAGCTCTACCTTTTTGTGCCTGAACACCTGGAAGATTTTTTGCTGCAAAATCGAAATCAGCTTCGATTTTTGGCCATACGTCTTCAGTATTAGGGATTTTTGTAGAGTTTGGATCTGCCGCAACATAAGTTTTATCATCGATAAACGGAATTTTGTTCCACATTTTCTTGCATTCAAAATGATAGTATGCTCTTAAGAAACGTGCCTCAGCTAGTACCTGAGTTTTCTCAGCATCAGTCATATCCTTTATCTCCGGGCTACCAACAATTTGAATTACTTCGTTAGCACGAGCGACGCCATCATACATACCCCACCATTTTCCAAGAAAATAAGTGTTATCTGCCAGCCAGTTATATTGTTCAATAAACGATTGCTCTGGTTGGTCACCAGCATCAGTACCTTTAACGGCGTCATCTGAAGCCACACCCCCAAATACGTAGTTTGATGCAGTTGAGGTACGGCCTGTATTACCAGAACCCACACCATCAAGCAAAGAGTAAGCACCAATTAAAAGTGCAGTTACACCATTTTTATTCTTAAGCTGGTCCACAGAGGCACGGCCTTGTGGCTTTATGTCGAAAAACTTGTCTGAACAGGCAAAGTTTGTTGCGACTAATACTGCGATGATAATTATTTTTTTCATTCTATTGCTTTCAAAGATTTTTAAAATATTAGAAACCTAAACGTAGACCTACAAGGTATGATTTTGCAACAGGGTAGGCACCTTCGTCAATACCCATGTGAATATCCTGGTTATCATTTCCAGATCTTCTCAGGTTAATATCCGGGTCAAGACCAGTATATTTGGTAAGGGTAAACATGTTTTGTCCCTGAACATAAATCTGTGCTGAACCCAAGCCTACTTTCTTAATCCAACCTAGTGGTAATGAATATGTTAATTGTACATTTTTCAAACGGAAATATGAACCATCTTCAATAAAGTAAGTTGATATCTGCTGGCTGGTAGCATCACCAGAGTTCAGACGAGGAAGTTTGGCAACGTCTCCAGATTTCTTCCACGAATTGTATAACATGTCTTTAGATCTGTTACCCTGGAATGTGTTGAAGTCTGTCCAGTATCTAACATAATTAAAGATTTCATTACCCTGAGAACCTTGACCAAATAAAGTCAGATCCCAGTTTTTGTATCCTAAGCTAATATTAAGACCATAGGTAAAGTCAGGATGAGGATTACCAATGATAGTTCTATCAGCTGCTGTGATTACTCCATCACCGTTAACATCTCTGAATTTAAAAGTTCCCTCTCTGGTATAGGTACCAAATTTAGGAGCAGCAGCAGCCTCAGCTTCATCTTTAATTACACCATCAACAATGTATCCGTAATAGCTGGCAATTGGTAAGCCTGCTTTTGTAGCAGAAATAGCCGGAAGACGGGTCGTGAAGCCAAAGATTGTTGCGTTAGGGTCATTGTTCAATTTAATAACTTCATTTTTATAGTGTGCGAAGTTTACACCTACAGTATATCTGAAGTCACCTACTTTATCTCTGTAGTTCAGACCAATATCAATACCCTTATTTTGTACTTCTCCGATGTTGGTATAAGGAATTGTACCAGTACCTGCTGTTCTAGGTATTGCAATCTGCGTTAACATGTCAGAAGTAACACGATTGTATAAGTCAATTACAACTTCAAGTTTGCTATTGAATAATACCGCATCTAAACCGATGTTAGTTGATGTTGTAGT
>CALRLN020000284.1:0-7053 GCA_943368675.1 Chitinophaga pinensis
TGAAATTATTGATAATATAATTATAGTTGAAATAAATGAAAAAATGATAAACAAGAGAGCCCTTCTTCGCAAGAAGAAGGGCTCTCTTGTTAGTTCCCCTGCGGGGCGGTTGTTAATCCTGTACCCCCGTAGTATTCGCAGGCTTTTCAAATGTCCACTCCGTACGAATCAGCTTTTTCTGAGCCGGATAAACCTCATCCAGCGTATTGGCATCATACACACGGCCATTCTTCACAACCATTTTCAACGTATTTGAATTACGGATATTCTCCAGCGGATTCTTATCCATAATCAATAAATCCGCCAGTTTACCTTTTTCTATACTGCCTAAGTCCTGGTCTAAGCCCAGCGCTTTAGCACCTAAAATAGTAGCCACTTTCAAGGCATCATGGTTTTTCATACCCCCACTCTGCATCGACCACAATTCCCAGTGATACCCTAATCCCTGAAACTCTCCATGACTACCAATCCCCGCCAACGAACCACTTTCCACCATCGATTTCATCGATTTCGCATGTTTCTGAAACACGTGTTCTTCCGGCAAAAACCACGTACTTACCCTGCGCGTCTTCTCTGCCAGTTCATCGTAAGGCATAAAATTCTGCATCTTTTTATCATGATACGGATTCTCCGTCTCAAAATAATAAATTTCAGCAAAAGGCCCGCCATACGATACCAATAGGGTAGGAGTCACCGCCATTTGCGAGTATGCAATACTTTTCACCACATCATTATACAACGGATACACCGGAATCGCATGCTCATGACCCGGATAACCATCCAATAGGTTGGTCATATTCAGCTTATAGTTCAATCCTCCCTCAGTAGTCGGCATCAGCTTCTGGTCTCTCGCAGCCTTGATAATCCACTGGCGACTCTGACGATTCCCGGTCAGATACATCTTGATATACTTCGAATTGTAGTATTTGCTATACTGTTTCAAGGCATTGATAGCCCCCGTCGAATCCTTGATATTATACGCCCAGAAACCAACACCAGGCCCTGTCGAGTAGATTCTCGGCCCGGCAATTTTACCTGCTTCTACCATATCACCATAGGTAAATACGTCCGTCGTTGCTGTCTGCGGGTCACGGGTAGTCGTTACACCATAAGCCAGGTTAGCCGCATAAATCCATACCTGATTCTTTTGTATACCCCACTGCGGCCACATATGCGAGTGGGTGTCCACAAAGCCCGGCATGACCGTTTTCCCTTTCACATCAATCACCCTGGCCTTGCCCGTCCCTTTCAGCGTTCCACTCTTGCCTATTTCTTTTATACGGTTGTTCTCAATCAATATATCCCCGTTTTCAATCACCTCATTGCCTTTCATTGTAATCACGCGAGCGCCTTTCAATAGCACCGCTCCCGTTGGCATATCCCTGCTGAAATAGATTTTTATCTCCGTTTCCTCTGGTTTATACTTCGGCTCTTCTTTCTTCACCGTTGCTTTCTTGGCATCTTTTACTTTCACGCTATCAGTCTTAATCTTTATCGTATCCGATTTCGCTTTGTTCAACGAATCCGCCTTGCGTTTTTCTTCGGCTTTTTTCGCCACTTTCACACTATCCTCAAAAGTCCTGGCTCTTTCCAGATCATAGACAATATGATAACGACCCAGTGACCAATGTACTTTCTTCGAATCGCTCGACCAAGATGGAAACTCCCCACCCAATTCAGTCAGCTTCTTAGCCGGAAACTGTGCAGAGCCTGCATCCGCAACAGATATACTCACAGTCTTACCTGTCTTAGGTACATCAAGCGTATAAATCTCATTATTAATCTGCGCCAATGCCTGGTCGCCATCAGGTGCCATAATAATCTGTGAAGCAGGTGACGGACGGTTTACCTCCATAGCCTGTGCCGCTTTTTCTGATAGCATACAATTATGCGCAAAATCTTCGCCTTCAATGCTCATCCCGTAGGTCGTGATTCCTGTCACTTTCACATGCGTTTTCTCATCCGTACCATCCCACTTGATAGATTGCAAATCACCATCACCACCGCTCAGATAAATACGGTCAGCCTGGTTGCTCACAAAGTGCGGAGTAGAGCGGTTACGGGCTTTATCAATCACCGTCACACGGCCGCCATTGGCATCTATCCAGCAGATATCATCTTCCGAACTATTTGCCACAGGCCCGATAGACGACTTAAAGTTTTGCAGACTCGTACGCAAAAACACAATACGGTCATTTTTCGGCGACCAGGCAGGCTGGCTATATAAGGCTGACGATAGCGTCAATTTTTGCAGATTAGGCGTACCCTCCACATTTACTTTATACAGATTGCCACCCTCAGGTGTCCAGGTCGTAAACACCAGATGCTTACCATCGCCCGACCACGCCGGTTGCGCTTCCGTGAAATCATTGGTACTAATCAGTTTGGGCGTACCATTCGGATAATCAGCCACATACAAACGATTCAAGGCCGTAAAGGCTAATTTCTTTCCATCAGGAGAAGCCACCGCATCACGAATCTGGGTTATCAACGCATGAGTAGTATCTGAAATCGGGTATTTAAACTCCAGTTGAGGCCCCATTTCAATCTCCATATCTACATTGAACGGAATCTCCACAGGCTTTTCCCCACTTACACCTATCTTATAAATTTTACCGCCATAAGAGGCAATCAGCGCCTTATTATCAGGCGTAAACGACATACCCGGCAAAACCCCCATCGTAGCGATAGACTCCTGTTCATCACGTTGGATAGGGTAGGCCAGCCATTTCTCATCACCATTTTCCAGATTACGTAGCACCAGACCCGTTTTGTCTTCGTAGCGCGAGCCGTACACCAGCCATTTACCATCGCCCGACAGCGTAGGCGTAAAGGCCGAGCCGTATCTCGAGGTAATAGTGGTGCGTTTGGCATTGTCACGGTCGTAGATACCAATCTGGTATTGTGGCATCATGGCGTTGTAGTTCCACGCCCCACTGCGTTGCGAGAAATAAATGTAGCGGCCATCATGACCAACAGCGGCATCAATCGTTTTCAGGTTGGTTGGTGTGTCAATCAATTGCACCCCTCCGCCACCATTGTGGTGCACCATCCAGAGTTGCACATTCATCCGGCCCTTTGAGTACACAATATATTTGCCGTCCGGTGTCCAGTCGGCCGAAGTATAGTTCTGGTCACGGTCTTTGGTAACCTGCACTGTATCTTTTTTCTCAAAGTCAATATACCACACATTGTCTGACCCGGTGCGGTCAGAGATAAACAACAGCTTTTTACCATCCGGACTATAGCGCGGATGCGTATCAAAAGCCATCCCTTTCGTTACATTCGTAGCCTTACCCCCCGCAAACGGAATGGTGAATAAATCACCCATGACATCGAAAGCAATGGTTTTGCTATCAGGGCTCACATCGACCGAAAGCCAGGTACCCTTGGTGGTGTTCATGCGCAGCGTGCGGGACGCTTTCAAAGGTAAATCTTTGTAACGTATATACTTGGTAGTGTCTTTGGTTTGTTTGGTAGTATCTTGTGTTGCATGGAAGAGCCGCGAAAAGATGCGACCTTTAGAAGCATATACACCAGCCACCACACAGCACCCGATACAAACACTCATCAAGGCTGATTTTAAAGTAAATTTAGGTTTCATTTAAAATGATTTTTATTAGAAGTGTTTTTTTGTAAAAATATTAAATTTTTGGGTTAATAAGTAGGGGAGTGGTAAATAAACATAGAATTGGTTTAAGGTTTTTAAATGACCGTATAAGGTTACCATTTTTAGTTGTTATTTTTAAGTTTGCTGTAATCATTACGGCCATCATCTGGTAGCTCAAATATCGTGATTTGAGACATTTTTTTGCCGTTCGTCGTATGGTCAACCTCCTGTTTATCCCGCCAGAGCTTTGGCTGACGGTTCTTCAACCAGAATATCTGTGCCCTCACATCTGGTATTACTTCTCTGGTCGTCACCCTGATTTTCCGCAAACCCTCCCTTTCCTCATCCAGAAAGGTTCCCACCGTATCGGTAACCTTTTCCGGGCCCGTTTGAGTGGTCGCTACACTGCTTTTCTGCAAACCCTCACCAACCTCATTCAAAAAGGTTCCCACTGTATCGGTAACCTTTTCCGGTTCTGTTTGAGTGTTCGCTGTACTGATTTTCTGCAAACCACTACTATCGGTATGCAAAAAGGTTCTCACCATATTCATCACCTTTTCCAGTTCCCCTTCATTGGTCGCTAAACTACTTTTCTGCAACCCATTACTATCGGCATGCAAATAGGTTCCCACCGTTTGGGTAACCCTTTCAAGTTCCCCTTGAATGGTCGCTAAACTGCTTTTCTGCAAACCATTGCTGTCGGCATTCACAAAGGTTCCCACCGTATTCGTAAACTTTTCCAGTTCCCCATGAATAGTAGCTAAACTGCTTTTCTGCACACCATTGCTGTCGGCATTCACAAAGGTTCCTAATGCATTCGTAACCTTTTTGGACTCCCCTTCATTGTCTGCAACCCTGACATACTCCGAAACTATCTGCTCGTAACTATACCCAACCGCCCTTCTGAACAGACTTCTCGCTACCTGCATATCAGCCAGGTCTTTCCCTCTCCTGATAGACTCCTCAAAACCCGGATACTTCTTCATCCATTTTTTTAAAGTCGTAGAAGACACCCCAAAAAACTCGGCGAGTGTCTGATTCGTCGCCCCTAACAGGCAATAATTATAGGCTTGTTCCTCATACTCAGCCCGATAGCCAGTAATACCCCTGCCACCAGCATTCCGCTGGCACACATTCATTTTTTCTTCCTTCATTGTCTTAATTGTTATGTGGACGACTAGTTGTGGATTGTTAACCAATAAATTTCCAACATAGGCCAGAGTTTTCAAAGCATTTGAAAAGATTTTCGGTAGAATCAGACTGTTGGGTACAAATACTAATCAAGGCAGACTTCACAGTAAAGTAGCTTTCATTTATAAGGTGTTTTTTAAAGAGGTATTTTTTTGGGAAATATGGAGTTTTTAGGGAAATGGATGGGGTAGGAAATAAATAATAAAGTATTATATTTATTAGATTTTTTCTATGGTAAACGCCGTGAAATAAAAACTTATATTATATTTGTTCATTTAATACAAGAATTTAGAATTTACATTTTCAGAAATTTATGTAAAAGCAAAATTTTATTAGGTCACCTTGTTTTTATAATTAAAAGTGCTATCAAAATTTGGTTTGCACTTTAAAAACAACAAAAACAGTAAATATTATTCACTTTATTATTTTTTAATTAATAGTGATAGAAGATAGATTAAGATACAATAAAGAAATAAAAGGAAATTTTATTATATAGTTAGACTATTGTATTTTAATTACTATCTTTTGTAAGTTTCTACATACTTTTTTATTTCAAATAAAATCATAAGTTATTTCTAAAAATCTATTAAGTAAATTTAAATATTGAAGGGAGTTATATTGTATTGTCTATAACGTTCTATTTATATTTTGGACAATTAGCATATAATTGTTTTAAAATTGCGCAATATTATTAATAATAAAATGAAAATTAAGTTAGGGAAAATATGGGCCGATCCTGTATGGAGCAAAGTAATTTCTGCTATAATTATTTTTATAGGAAGTTCTTTATACCCACTTATAGATTCATTAATATCAACTCAAGCTTTTATTTACTTATTGATTGACTTTTGGACATTAAAATTAGATTTATGGATGATATTTATCGCTTTATTTTTAATTTTATTAGTTTATGCATTTAAAGTAAAGA
Organism: Chitinophaga pinensis; assembly: GCA_943368675.1. GTDB lineage: Bacteria > Bacteroidota > Bacteroidia > Cytophagales > Spirosomataceae > Emticicia. The sequence goes on from CALRLN020000284.1 coordinate 5,730, forward strand.
TTAATTCGCGTTCAATTAAGAAATATTTTGGTACATATGAAGTTCATCATTATGCACCACATACGACAGGAAACCCAAAACTGGCAAAGTCCTATTTATATATAGGATTTAATAAGGTTCAGTATGTACATAAACTTTTTGAATGTGAAGAAGGTAAAATAGAACAGATTGATGGACATCTATTTATAAATCTTAAAAATCAAGAACAACAAAACGCGCCATATTATTTTGTAGTAAAATGTATAAATAACGGGAAGATTGAAGAATTAGCAGGAATGGCATTAGGAATAGGGCAAAATCAAAATTCTCATCCAATTGCTGTTAAATTAGTATTAAGAAAAATAGCTGATGAAGACAGTTTTTCTATTAAAAATTATAGGAAATTCTGCAAAATTGAGGAACTACCAAAAGATGAAATAGAGCAAAAACCTTATAATGATGTGATAAAATTGCTTTGGAATAGTTGTGGAGATAAAGATATTTTATTTTAAAATTATATATCAATGAAAGAAAATAAATTTAATATAGAATCAATTGTTGCGAGATATTCTAAGGAGTATAATGTACGACCAGAATTATCTGAAAAATATTTTAAAGCCCTTGAAGGTTTCTTGGAATTGGCAAGTAAATCAAGGTTTCCTTGTTTCCCTGATAAGATAATTGATAATATATGGCATACATTCATCATACATACAAAAATCTATCATGATTACTGCAAAGTAAAATTTGGAAAGTTTATTCATCATAATCCCATAGATGGGTTAAAGGAGCCTATTTTGGGCTATTATTGTTCCTATTGTCCAGAAAAGGAAGTTTTCCAGTACCGCTTTATGCTTGTTAATCAAGCCCTTTGTGACGGAGGGGGTGGTGATTGTACTAGTTGTGCGGCAGAACGTTAATAAAGATATATTTGAACTAAAATAAGGTATAAGGTAGACTCTAAGGATTATTAATAATATACAATTCTTAATTTAAAGATAGTAGATATTCTTCTTTCCATCTTTTTCAGCTTTTATAATACCTTCTGTGTACATGGCAGAAGATGTTATAGTTACTGTATTGAAAAAGTTGTCTTTCTCCTTATGTTCTTTTTCTGCCATAAATTGAGCTAATTCTCCTGCTGTAGCCTTTTTGAGTTCCTTTAAAGCAAATAAAATCTTTTTTCTGATAGTAGAATTTATGGGATAATTTATACTATAAATAGATGAGTCTTTAATTTCTAAATTGTCTAAAGAGCCGCCAAAACCTATAATAGCATTTTTAGTAGCGTCTTTTTGAACTTGTAATTTCTTGATTGATTCATCTATCTCTTTTAACCTTAAAT
>CALRLN020000285.1:0-7053 GCA_943368675.1 Chitinophaga pinensis
TTCAAATCCGTCTGTTTTTCAGGCGTTTTCCTGCTATTCCTTATCTACTTAAATGGTTATTAATTAGTTCGGCTATCGGTATTCTTGTTGGTATCGCTTCAGCTATTTTCCTGCTCTCACTCGATTGGGTAACTGATTTCCGTGAAACACATCTGTGGCTTATTGCCTTGCTTCCCATAGGAGGTTTTGCTATTGGTCTGCTCTATAAATATCTGGGCAAAGATATCGAGGGTGGGAATAATTTATTGATAGATACCATCCATCAACCGCAACAGATTATCCCGTTCCGGATGGCGCCCTTTATTTATATAGGTACATTGGTCACTCATTTGCTGGGAGGTTCAGCAGGCCGTGAGGGAACAGCATTACAAATGGCAGGAGCCATTGCCGACCAGCTTACCAAACCTTTCAGATTGAATGATAGTGAAAGAAAAATATTAATAATATCAGCCATAGCCGCTGGCTTCGGGTCTGTTTTTGGCACCCCACTAGCCGGAGCAGTTTTTGGACTGGAATTTTTTATGATTGGCAGGCTTAGATATGATGCCATCCTACCCGCTTTTCTATCAGCCATCATTGCTGATTTGGCAACTAAAATGTGTGACGTTAGTCACACTATCTATCATATAGGTGTGGTACCCGACATTTCTGTTCCTAATATATTATATTCTATATTAGTAGGTATTGCGGCAGGTGCATGCGCTGCTACTTTCAGCCGAACCATCCATTATATAGGCAGTATTTTCAAATCACGCATCAGCTACGCACCACTCAGACCTCTCATTGGAGGCGCTATTGTTGCAATGGCTGTATGGCTTATCGGCACTACCAAGTACATCGGTTTAGGCATTCCGACCATTGTGCAGGCCTTTAATACGCCTTTACCTGCCTATGATTTTGTGCTTAAAATGGCTTTTACAATCCTTACACTTGCTGCGGGCTTTAAGGGTGGTGAAGTAACTCCATTATTTTTTATAGGCGCTACTTTAGGCAATGCCTTATCTTATTTTATACCAATGCCATTGGGTTTATTAACAGGCATGGGTTTTGTTGCGATCTTTGCCGGGGCTACCAATACACCATTGGCTTGTATGTTGATGGGGATAGAATTATTCGGCCATGAATGTGGCATTTATGTAGCTATTGCATGTGTGGTAGCGTATTTATTATCCGGCAATACCACAATCTATCTAAAACAGATGATTGGAGAACCAAAACATAGTAGATTTGCCAACCTGAAAGGCAAACGTATGAATGAAATCGATTAATTAGATTTTTATGGCATTAGAAATAGAAAGAAAATACCTGTTGCACCGCGATAAATGGGATAATTTCCCAAAACCTGAAGGGCAATCCTACCGACAAGGATATATTCTGAAAGACCCGGACAAAACCATAAGGGTCAGGGTAACTGAAACAACTGCCTTTCTGACTATAAAGGGTGCCTCTACGGGCTTCACAAGAACAGAGTTTGAGTATGAGATTCCGAAAGAAGAAGGGATTGAATTGCTTGATAATTTTGCAGTATCAGAACTCTCTAAAATCAGATATAAGATTATCCACGCTGATAAACTATGGGAAGTGGATGTTTTCTTAGGCGATAATGAGGGTTTGATAGTAGCAGAAATTGAATTAGAGAGCGAAGATGAAATATTCGGGATACCGGATTGGATAAGTATAGAAGTAACCGGAGACGATAAATATTATAATTCAAACTTATCAGCAAATCCTTTTAAAAACTGGTAATATGAACGAAAAAAGGCCAATAAGAGAGAACGAAAAGGCATTAATTGATTTCTTATTAAAGTTAGCAAATCTGAATCCTGCTGACTACCCCTATGATGAATACGTAGATGAATATGAAGGTGGTAAAATGGGCAGTATCAGTCTGGGTGGTGATGTGGAAGGCTATGCCGGAGATTTAATACAGGTAGAATATACCGATACTGATGGTACACCCGTGGTAATTACTTTAACAAAAGACAACGAAGATCGTCTGTTGGATTTAGATTTCTGGAAAGTTGATTTCTCGAAATTGCTTGAGTACCCTACCCCTGATAAAGTAACTATCAGACCTGCTGAGTAATCAAGCTATTAAAACAAAGCACTGCGATTATACTTATTTTTATAAGCAATCGGCGAAAGCCCTGTTACCTTTTTAAAAGTACTTCTGAATGCCTTGTTATCTGTATAGCCCACATCATACATCACTTCGGTGATATTCTTCCTGCTGGTTTCGAAACGCTTTTTCGCCGCTTCAATTTTTACCCGTTGAATATATTCCATCACTGTATTATTGGTTGCTTTTTTGAAACGGCGTTCAAGACTTCTGCGACCAATAGCAAACATTTCAGATAATTGGTCAAGCGTGATTTTATCTTCAAAATTCTTTTCTATAAAATCCTGCGCTTTTTTTACGGCATCATCCTCATGGCCTTTTTGTCCGTTAAATATCATAAATGAAGCCTGGCTGTCTCTTTCAATATCAATCGCAAAATATTTGGCGGCTCTAATAGCCATTTCACGGTTCACATTTTTTTCAACCAGATGCAGAAGCAGATTCCAGTAAGAACTGGCACCACCACTTGAATATAGCCCCTGATCTTCAGTAATAATCTTGTCATCAACCAGTTCCACGTCCGGAAACATGGCTCTGAATTCATTGGCTGATAACCAGTGAGTTGAACATCTTTTCCCGTCAAGCAATCCGGTTGAAGCCAGTAAAAAGGCACCAATACAAAGACTTACCACCTCTGCCCCATTTTCATATTGCTTCACAATCCACGGCAGAAAATCCTTGTTTAATTCCAGCGCCGTTTGCATGTCTCCATACAAAGCCGGTACAAATACCATATCTGTTTCTGTTATTTCATCAATTGTAGCATCGGCGTGTACTGTAAACATATTATCATGAAGCTTTACTTCTTTCCTAAGACCGACCATTTGCACACGAAATGCAGCAGGTTGCCCTGCTGACTGAAGAAATTGATTAACCGACGTAAATATATTACGTGGATCGTTAATGCTGGCTAACACCGCATTTTCAGGAATCAGAATAACAATATTTTTCATAGGTTACTAGCTAAAACAGAATGGCGGATTTAACCCCTTTATTGTCGTTTTTACACCACTGCAATTTAATAATTCTGCCTAATTTTGTATACATAAATTATAATATTTTACATCATGAGCATAGATATTAATTACGCTAAAAACCAGATCAAAGTTAAAGATACCTGTATTGATAACTCTACTTTTGAGAATGTGAGTGTACAGAATCTGTATTTCAATTATGTTAATCTCAGCGGTACCAAAATCATTAATGCCAATATGAGCAATATTGAAATTGAAGGCGCAGGCTTGGGTGGGGCTTATATTCACAACATTGGCCCGCCTCCTGAAGATCACCCTGCGTATGACCCGAATGCTAAGCAAGCCCCTTTAAGATTTGAAAACTGTGATTTTGAAGGAAGCGCCATTACTGATTGCAATCTGGCTTACATATCAATTACAAACTGCAATCTGAAGGGCATGACCATTAATGGGATTTCGATTGAGTTATTACTAGAAAATTTCACACATAATAATAATCAATAAATTCACTTTTTAAAACTACACATATATGAGAAAGATTAAATTACAAATGCAGGTTTCGGTGGATGGGTTTGTTTGCGGCCCCAACGGTGAAATGGACTGGACAGTATGGAACTGGGACGATGATCTGAAAAACTATGTAAAAGAATTAATGGCTCCGGCCGATTCATTTATTATTGGCAGGGTACTTTACGAAGGAATGTCAATGTATTGGCCATCAACTGAAAGCAATCCTGATACTGACGAAGAGACCAGAACAGCAGCTAGGGCTTTCAATAGCATGCCCAAGCACGTGTTTTCAAAAACGCTATCTGAGGCTAATTGGAATAATGCCATCATAGAAAGCGGTGACCTGGATGAGACCATAAATGTTTTAAAGAGCCAGGAAGGCGGAGATATTTTGTTATATGGTGGTGTTAGCATGGTTTCATCATTTATACAGCATAACCTGATTGATGAATATCATCTTTTCATTAACCCAACTGCCATCGGAAAAGGAAGGTCCATTTTCGGAGATTTAACTGAAAAACTCGGTCTGCAATTGGTTAAAAGTCAGGCCTTTAGCTGGGGTCTTGTGGTGGTTTGCTATGCGCCTGAGGGTTAGTCTTAGTTCTTTTATTGAAGTTTTCTTTGCAATTTTTGGCCTGGCCGCGGCCTTCGACTACGCTCGGGCATAGGGCTTGGCGTATTAACCGAGTGCAGTTGTACAACAACCTTGCCTATTTAACGCCTTGGAGCGGTTCTTCAAACTGGCGGCTGAGCGTAGTCGAAGCCCCCAGTTTATCAAGGCAATATCTATTCAAAACAAATCTCAATAATTATATACCTAATTACTCTGAAACTTCTCTCTATATGCAGTTGGAGTCATACCGACTATTTTTCTAAAAATCCTGCGGAAAGCCTTTGGGTCGTTGTAACCTGAGCTGAAAATCACCTCTCCCATATGTTGATTTGTCTGCTCAAGAAGTCTCTTAGCCGCTTCAATCCGGATTTGTTGCAAGTATTCGATGGGTGGTATACCTGTGATTTGCTTGAAACGTCTTAATACATTCCGCCTGCTGGACGGTACATCTTTGATTAATTCCTCAATAGTTTCAGCATCCTGATAATTGGCTTCAATTTTTTGCTGTACCATTGCCACTATATTATCGTTGTGGTCACGGGTTGGCTGAAAAGTACTGAAATAGGACTGGTTTTGCCTATCCATATCAATGGCAAAAATTTTGGCAATCTTTACTGCCACATCTCTGTTACAATACTTTTGTACAAGATGTAGTAGCAAATGAAATGATGAAGTAGAACCACCACTGGTAAACAGCCGGCCGTCTTCTGTAACTGTCTTATCTCCTCTCAGTACGACTTCGGGAAAAGTAGCAGAAAAAGCCGGACAGGCATCTACATGTGTAGTAGCTACTTTTCCGTTTAACAAACCGCTGGCACCCAATAAAAAAGCCCCGGTGCAAAATGTAGCTATTTCTGCGCCCTGTTGAAACTGCTGATGCAGCCATGGGATATAGGCTCTGTTTTTTCCTAGTGTCCTGTTCATATCATCCGTACTAAAAGAGGGTATGAGTATTAAGTCAATACGGTTTCCCTGCCCTGTTTTTGTTACAGGATAACCATGAAATGAACTTATTACAGCTTCGTCAGGCTCAGCTAACTGATACAGACAAATATTAAACGGTATAGCTTTCTCATTTGATTTATAAATTTTATTAGCAGCTTCAAGTACATCCAGAATTGCCGCAATGCTTAATAGCCGATAATCATGTGGTAGTAAAATGCCTACGCTTATCATAGATTTTTTTTTACGTAAAAATATCGAAAATTTGTCTTAAATACCCCCTACAATTGACTTTTTTAGCACCCATCTTAATAATGGTTCTTATTTAACTTTGTTCTGAAAATTCACAATTAAACTTTAAACAAATATGGCAATAATCAACACATACCTTAACTTTCCGGGTAATACTGAAGAAGCTTTTAACTTTTATAAATCGATTTTTGGCGGAGAGTTTTCGTTTATACAAAAGTTTAAAGACACACCTGAAGGAGCCAGCATGTCGGCCGAAGAACAGGAAAAAATCATGCATGTGGGTTTACCAATCGGTAAAAGTGGCTCTCTGATGGCCACAGACGCGCTGGAGTCACAGGGTTTTATCTTAAAACCGGGCAACGGATATAGTATTTGCATTAGTGCTGAAACCGAAGAAGAAGCCGAAAAGCTTTTCTATGGGCTTTCAGTCGGAGGACAGATACATGTACCGCTTGATAAGGCCTCATGGGGGGCTTATTTTGGTATGTTTCATGATAAGTTTGGAATCAGTTGGATGATAAATTACGACTATAAACAATAACACTTTTATGAAAGTCATCAGAAAATCGATCGAAATTGAGGCTCCAGAAAAGAAAATCTGGGATGTATTAATTCAGGACCATTATTCACGAGACTGGATGGCTATCTTTAGCCCTGGTTCTCATGCCTTAACTGACTGGCAAGCAGGAAGTAAGGTCATATTTACTGATGGCTCAGGAAGCGGTATTATCGGGCGCATAATTGCAAACGACCCTACTGAGCTTTTATCAATAGAGTATGATGGGGTGCTGACCGATAATAAAGAAGATTTCGAAAGCGAAGAAGCGCAGGTATTCAAGGGTGCACGGGAAATCTATCGGTTGACTCAGAAAGACGGCAAAACGGTGCTCGATATTGAGTCTGATATGACAGAAGGATTTTTCGACACTATGTCTAAGGCATGGGATGAAGCGATGCCCAGAATAAAATATCTGGCTGAAAATGAGTAAATTCTCCAAATATTTATAATTGTATGGTAGAGGTTTTTAAAACAAATATCAAGGAAAAGAAGCAGGCCGCCCTGGTTTCTGAAGTTTTAGCCCTGCAGTTTCCTCTATTCAAAATAAATTTTGATCTGGAAGATTGTGATAAAATTCTGAGGGTAGAAGGCGATAGTATTTCTCATGAAAAAATCATCAACCTTATCAATACAAATGGCTATCAGTGTCAGATTTTAGAATAGCCCCACAAAGCCTTGAAACGCTGTTTCAGGCTTTGTTTTATTATTAATACTCCCTTTGCGACCTTAATTAATCTGCTTTTTTTTGCTTTTAGAAATATCACTTTTTTAAGATTTCCCCGGCATTCAGATATTCTTCATTGATAGTCTTGTATTTCTTCAGAATACTTTGGCACAGTTTTAGCACCTCTCTTAATTTAACACAGAAAATTATGCCACATTTTAGTACAATAATGATAATATTCGTGAAAAGCGAATTTAGCTATTATACCGTACACAAAACTTTGGCACAATTTTAGATACTATTTATAAGCATAAAATATGCTATTGAGTAGGATTAACCCAATTAGTAAGTAAATATCAAAAATATTTGCAGATGAGACACATATTTACCACAAACAAACGAGAAACTTTTTCGAGGAAT
>CALRLN020000286.1:0-7053 GCA_943368675.1 Chitinophaga pinensis
TACGTCGGAGGTATTTCAGATTATTACTTATTAATGACATCCGGACTCATTTAGAGGTGTGAATAGAACCAAACTTCAGAATTATCAGATTGAAAGCGTAATTACTCCCCGAATATCTAAAAATTTTAGTAATTCACCAAATCGCATACGTTTTCGAAAGTTTTTTGTATAATTATGAGATTTTTTTTGAATTTTGTGAGTATCATAATTAACCCGGTAAATCTAATGACTTTAATTCCTGCTACCGTAGAATCTGAACTTGAGGTTTTGTTTCAACTTTAGAAAAAAAACCTTGCAAAACTTGCTGCTACTACTTCAAAAGAGCGTATAGTTAAGATACGAAAAGTAATGAACTGGGTGCTTGAAAATCAGGAACGGATGGGGGAGGCTCTAAAAGCCGACTATCGGAAAAGCCTTTTTGAGGTAAAGGTAAGCGAGGTAATGCCTGTAGTAAGTGAGGCAAAGTATATTATGAAGCATTTAGACAGATGGATGCGCCATGAAAGTGTAGAAACACCATTGAAAATGATCGGGACAACCAGCAGAATTGTACACGAGCCTAAAGGAAATTGCCTCATCATGAGTCCATGGAATTACCCCTTCAATCTGACATTGAAACCACTTTTACAAGCTATTGCAGCAGGTAATGCGGTAATTATTAAACCATCAGAAATAGTGCCGAATGCATCGGGGCTTCTGGCAGAAATGATTCAGGAACTATTCCCTTCAAACGAAATAGCCGTTGTACAAGGAGATGCCAAAACGGCAACAATGCTATTGAACTTACCTTTTAACCATATATTTTTTACCGGAAGCCCTGCTATCGGGAAAGTAGTAATGCAGGCCGCAGCCAGGTATCTGGCTTCTGTAACACTAGAGCTGGGAGGCAAATCACCAACCATTGTTGATGAAACCGCCGACATTAAATTTGCTGCACAGACCATTGCTGCAGAGAAATTCCTGAATAACGGACAAACCTGTATTGCCCCTGATTATATACTGATTCATAGTTCAAAAACAACGGCATTTCTGGAGGAAATGGCTAAATACTTGAAAAAAATGTATGGTAGTGATATTTCAGCGTCGCCTGATTATTGCAGGGTAGTAAATAACAGACATTTTGAAAGAGTTAAAGGGCTTATTGATGATGCAGTAGCCAATGGAGCAAAAATAGACATCGGTGGAAATACAATCAGTAACGAGAACTTTATTGAACCAACCGTAGTTAGCCATGTTAATACAGGTATGAGAATCATGCAGGAAGAGATTTTCGGTCCGGTTTTACCAATTATGGAATTTAATGATCTGGAAGAGGTGAGCGACTATATAAATAAAGGTGAGAAACCACTGGCACTTTATATTTTCAGCAAGAAAAGAAAACATATTGATTATATTTTGCAGACTACCTCATCCGGAGCAGTTGTAGTTAATGAAACAACCATTCATTATTTACAAAATAATCTTCCATTTGGTGGCGTAAACAACTCGGGTATAGGTAAATCATTTGGTAAGTATGGTTTTGAAGAGTTTTCTAATAAGAAGGCCGTAGTAGAAAATAAATTTGCCACTTTCAGCATGTTTCATCCACCTGCTACTAATCGGGTCATGAAAATGATTGATTTTGTCATTAAATGGCTTTAACCTTACCGTTTATGAAATTTACCCGAAGAAAATTTATGATTCTGTCCGGTTTTATTGCCATTTCAGTTGTGAGTTCAATTATATTTATGAGACAAAAATTTTTCGGGAAAAATCCATTTGGCGAGCGGCTTAGAAAAATTCTGAGGTCGGGCAATTATAAAAATGATTCATTTCAGAATTTATCTCCTACGTCAGTTACACTTGAAAACGTCTCTTATCTGAAAATGATGAGGGAGTTTTTTAATAAACCTAAAGATGTTTCGCCGTCAACACGGTTACCATCTATTAAAACTGATTTAAAAAATCTGAAAGCAGAGAAACCTACAATTGTCTGGTTTGGGCATTCCTCTTATTTTATTAAGTCAAAAGAAATAACGATTCTGATAGACCCCGTGATGAGTGGCAATATTTCTCCGATCGGGTCATTTGGTAAAGCTTTTAAGGGGGCTGATATTTATGAGCCCGATGAATTGCCAGAGATTGATATACTCTTTTTATCGCACGATCATTATGACCATCTGGATTATAAAACCATCTCTCAACTGATTCCTAAAGTTAAGAAGTTTTATGTGGCCTTAGGGATTGGCTCTCATCTGGAATTTTGGGGAGTAGTGCCGGAAAAAATAGTTGAACTCGATTGGTGGGACTCTCATATCGTTGCCGATGATATTGAAATTGTTGCTGCACCGGCCCGTCATTTCTCTGGTCGTAGTTTCGCAAGGGGCAAAACATTATGGTCGGCTTTCATTCTCAATATTCATGGCTATAAATTGTTTTTGGGTGGAGACTCAGGCTATGATGTGCATTTTAAAGAAATCGGAGAAAAATATGGCCCTTTTGATATTGCTATGCTTGAAAACGGACAATATGGAGCAGAATGGCCTTATATTCATATGTTTCCGGAACAAACGGTACAGGCTGCCATCGATCTCGGTACAAAACTACTGTTACCAGTTCACTGGGCTAAATTTGTATTGGCAAATCATTCGTGGAATGAGCCCATTAAAAGATTGGTATTAGCAGCTGAAAAAGATAAACTTCCTGTTACGACACCAATGATTGGTGAACCTGTTGTAATTGGAGAAAAATATCCGGATGGAGTCTGGTGGATTCTTTAGACTATCATCAGGTTTAGTTGAATCTTCAGAGTTGCTCCATAAAAAAGAGTCTGCCGCTTACTATATACGTAAGGGCAGACTCTTTTTTATGAGAAATAAATTTTCGGAAACGTGTTAAACAAATAAAGATTAGCTCAAACGTGTTCCAAATATCTTATTACTTAATGAACGGAGTAGCAATTGCCAATACCTGTTCTTTAGTCAATGGCTCATCAAAAGCTTCTGAAATAGCCTCATTTGATTTACCTGCAAGACCTGTTAAATCTTTACCACCTTGTACAAGATTATTCTCTCCTGCATATACAGCAGCAGGAGATCCTTCGCTTAATGTAATCCAACCTTTAGCACCCGGTACAAATCCTTTACTATTCAATAGTCTTCTAACTACTGAAGCATGACGTGCTTCAACTGAGTGAATTTGTAAAGCAGCTTGCAATATAGGTTTATCTTCTGCTGCCATAAGATTACCTGCCTGCCCTTTATACGCTCTTACACCTGTGTCTTCCAGGGCATGAGAAACAATGGCAAATGTTTTATAATTAGTTAATACATCCGGGAAAGCACCTTTACCTGTAACATCAAATGTAGGTTTTGCTATGGCACTAGCACCCAACGCTGCTTTCAGGAATGCTACGTGAGCTGATTCATGTTTACTGATCTGCATAAATATAGGTCTTTCTGATGCCGGAATTAGATTGGCTGCGGCAAGACCTGCTTTATAAAAATCATCTTCTAAGTATTCAAGTGTTAAGGCAAAGTTCAAGACAGCTACTGCACTTGGAGTTGCAGCATAAGCCTTCTGAAGAGAAGCAGCTAAAACCGCTGGAATCGCTAAAGCTGAAACTTTTTTACCCAATGTATTAAACATACTTCGTCTTGAGATATGCTCGAGTCTTTCGTGAACATCCGTGTCCACTTTCTCTAATTCTGAAATTATATTGAAAATATTCATTGTCTGATTGGATTAAGCGGTTGGAAGATTTGATGCTGTAATTGTAGTTTTAACATAAGGTTTCACCGCCGCTAAAATATCAGCTGGTTTAATTGCCTTATCAAGGCCATTAGCATCTACGATGTCATCACCTGAAAAAGATGCAGTACCCGGAGCCAATAAGTCTCTGATAGCCGCAGCATGGCGTGCTTCAACCGATACAATTTTACCTGCGAGCAATAAATAACCACCATCTTTAATCAGATTACCTGCGCCATTATACGCTGCCACACCTGTATCTTCAAATAATTTGGCAGCACCTAATACACTAACTCTACTTGTAAAATCGATGCTTGAAAAATTAACTTCAAGATTTCCGATTGCATTTGTACCTAGTGCCGCTTTGAAGAAGTCACGGTGAATAATTTCGTGATCACGGATATCAGTTAACAATGTTTTTTCAGCATCTGAAATTCCTGAATAAGGAGTAGCAACAACTTGTGTGTAAAAAGCAGCTTCTAATTGCTCGAGAGCATAAGCATAGTTCAATATACCTATATCACCACTTCCTAAATCTACAGAACCAACTGTAGGTTCCATATCATCATCTTTGTCGCAACCGGCCAGAAATACGGCTCCGGCTACTGTTGTTAGTCCTGCACTTCTTAAAAAGTTGCGTCTGTCTAAGGATTTTACTGATTCATCTTTGGCGTTGGCAATACGCGATGAACCCAACTGAGGTGTTTCCATGGGCATGAATTGTTTAAATGAGGTAGCCTCAAAAAGCTACGTTTGGATTTATTTATTGTAATAATGTAATACTTAGATTTACGGAGTTTTATTCTGATCGGATTTCTTAAAGAGTTTTTATTTTAAAAAAAATCTTCACCGCTTTTCATTATTTCATCCTTTCTCTTCTTCTCCGAACATTGTTTGGTTAATGCAAAAAAATGTACCAGTATTTGGTTTTCTATTCTTCAACCTTCAATAGGGTAAAATTTCTACCCCTTTGGGCCCAATTCAATAATAGTGGGGAACAGTTGACACATATTCACAAAAAAATCCTATACGAGTAATGTATAGGATTTAATGCGATTTTTTATTTTATTTTTTTAGTTGCATCCCCCGGTTTCGGCTCTGAAAATTGTTCCTGTTTCTGCCTTGAATCCTGCATTCAGCTCTATTGCTTTTGCCTGATAAGTTGCTTTTGTGCCTGAACCTGTTACGAAATTAGTGGCTGTTATTTTTCCATTGGCGGCAGACGCTTGTTTGGCGATGTTTCCGGAAGCTATATTATCAGTAGGACTGACAAGAGACAGGGTAGTCGGGCAAGGGGAGCCGATAACTGTCAGTTGCTTACTATTATTACTGAATAGAATACAACTACCCAAAGCATAAGCCTGTTCAATTGTCTTACCAATAAGCGTACTGGTGTCAAAACCGTTAGCATAAGAAAGACCATAAACCAGGTATGTACCACCGGATAAAGAAGTGAAATCGGAAGTTGATGATACTGCTGTAATCTGGCTGTTTGACTGATTAACTGCAATATAAGTATAACTGAATCCCACTTGATCCATTAACACTTCAATTACATCTCCAATTCCTGCTATATTAAGTGTAATATTTAATGGGTCAAAGATATTATTTATCAGGATGTAGTAGGTTGTACATTCAGTTAAGGCAATGCTCCTAGAGCCTTGCCATCCAATATTTTCATAAGAATTAGATCCGACAAAATTCGCACAATTAAATGTAGTTGAAGTAAATACACTAAAAGGTTGGCTTCCTGCGCCATTATCACCAATTGCTGTAAAATTATAGCTCCCAGTTTTGGTTACTCTGAAACTTACCAGGATAGCATTCCAATTTCCGGGGTTCTGGCAAGTTGTATAATTATTGCTCGTATAATTAACTAATGGACGGCTCGTCGCACCAGCAGCGCTGAATGTTTTGCTTTTATTTAAAAAAAGGCTCGCGGTGGTTTTAGTCAGACCTAGATTAAAAATATTATCTCCACTATTGCCGGACACCGGTGCATCAGAGCAAATATATGTTGCTGCAACATTACAAGAAGAGGTAATTGCGAAATCTGCATTGCTTACATCAAAAAATTCAGCCGTGAGACTATTGGTGCTAACCACTTTTATCCGCGCTTTACTCGTATTAGGAACATTTAAGGGTATCGTAAGATTAACTGTGCCATTATTTGCAGTAGATGCAGATAATACAAATGGATAACTGACACCACCATCTATCGATAGCAGTATTTTTACATTGGCACTTAATGCATTAGTACCATTGACAGACCACATAAAAGTTTTTGAAGTACCTGCCGCCCATGATTCAGACCCATTAGGAGAAGTAACAGTTAAAGGACCTTTATCTCCGTCAACAGTGACGGTGATTGAGCTTAAATCGACTCCACCACCTCCTGACCGATTATCCCGGGCGGTCAAGCGAAAAACCATTGTTCTTCCTACATTAGGCAAATCCTCTCCTTCAGTATCCGGCGGATTATTACTATTATTAAGTACGAAAGCCATGTCCGGAAAATTTCTTACAGGAGATGAAGACTGCCTGCTTCTGAATAATGGAGCAGTGGTGCTTAGTACGGCATTGCCCGTATGCCCCAGCTTTCCTGAATCAGCGGCTACAGGTTGGTCATACTCTTCCCATGTATAATTCAATACATCACCATTGGCATCAGTCGCCGAACCTATTAAGGTGAAAGGAGTATTTTTAGGTATAGTATAGTTAGAACCCGCATTAGCAACCGGGGCAGTATTTCCTGTAGCACTAGGTGTGCCACATGTATTCCCTGTTCCGGTCTGAATATAGTTAATCATATTATCCAATGAATTTGTATGGAAGTATGATTCTTTTCCTCCTGTAATATTTTGTCCGGCAGCGCAGAGTCCGGCATAAGACATTATTGTGGTACCACTGCCTGGTTCATATGCGCTTATTGTGCTTCTGTTTCCTATACTGCAATTGGCACTGCCATTTCCGTTAAAAGTATGGGGAGCCGTAAACTGGTGCCCAACTTCATGCGCCATCAATAAAACACTTGAAGGCGTTGTGCTGCCAGACCATCCACCACCTTTATAATCGTTATTGCATACACCATAATAGGCAACTCCGCCACCAGTTGTATGAAGGGTATGTCCAATATCATAATTTGCAGTACCATATCTGGTATTCATCTCAACACGAGTTGCATCTATATCCTGATAATAAGTATTTATATTTTCAGTTTTACGATAAAAAACATTCGCACTTGCGGGGTTAACAGGAGATTTTAATGTAAACCTTACCGCTATTTCTTTCTCATATAAGCCATTTAAGCTATTGATAATCGCT
>CALRLN020000287.1:0-7047 GCA_943368675.1 Chitinophaga pinensis
GAAACTTTTTTTTTAAAAATATCTGATACTGAAAATCCAACGATTTTCGGATTGGGTGAGATTGCCCCTTTGCAAGGTTTAAGTATTGATTATGTTCCTGATTTTCAACTGGTATTAAACAATATCTGCGATACCTTCAACAGCCTGGATTTAGAGGTCTTCCCCTGGAATCTTAACATTATTCTTTCTCAGCTGATTGATGAAGCCTTCCCTTCTATCAAATTCGGATTTGAAACCGCTTTGCTTGATATAATGAACGGAGGTAAAAGACTTATTTTCGATAATGACTTTGTAGATGGAAGAAGGGTGATTCCTATTAACGGCCTGATCTGGATGGGAAGCAAGGAGTTTATGGTAAACCAGGTCGAAGAAAAGTTGATGGCGGGCTTTAATACCCTTAAACTGAAAATCGGAGCCATTAATTTTCAGGACGAGCTAAGTATTCTCGCTTCTATCAGAGAAAGGTTCTCATCGGAGGAAATCAGTTTACGTGTGGATGCCAACGGCGCATTTACAGCAGAAGAAGCTGAAGAAAAGCTAAGGCAACTAAGCCAATATCAGATACATAGTATTGAGCAGCCTATCAAAGCCCATCAGATTGAAGCAATGGCTACTCTTAATGAAAAGAACCTGATACCGATCGCGTTAGATGAAGAACTGATAGGCATAAGTGATTACGTACAGAAAATGCAGTTGCTGAAAAAAATCAAGCCCCGGTATATCATACTGAAACCAACCTTGCTCGGCGGTTTGCAACATTGCCGTGAATGGATTGAAATTGCCACAAGGCTACAGATTGGCTGGTGGCTAACATCAGCGCTTGAGTCGAACATCGGGTTAAATGCCATTGCACAGTTTGCAGCCGAATATAAAAATGCACTTCCACAAGGCTTGGGCACCGGAGCGTTATATCATAATAATATTGAGAGCCCGCTCACTGTAGAAAACGGAAGCCTGAAATATGACCAGACCAGATTCTGGGATTTGAGCCTTATTGCTTTAGACTAGCATGCCACGCCTATACTCGGAAGCATAAGGGCGATTATAGGCGTATCGCACTCAGGCGTAAATGCTCCTTAATATTTCTATATTTAGTTCCTGATTGACAACATAACGATAGGTTTCGTCGTCATAATTATCTAAATTACTCCCAAATACATCTCTGGTTCTGATAGTCTCCCGCATAATAATATCCTGCCCTAAAATCAACCGTATTTTCTCCCAGTCATTATAAAAATACTCCTGCAATAAAGGAATGATTTTATTGAGAAAAACCCGATACAGATCATCTGCCGATTCAAGTTCCATAAAATATGCATGACCAATGGTATGATTGCGGTCCAGAAGAAATTCAATGCGTTGGTTTATTCTGGTGAGCAGTTTTTCTGTATCCACATCCCCTATTTCTTTCAGCAGATAAGGCTTCGGCATCAGTTCCTGAAACTCAAATCTCCGTCTTAAAGCAAGGTCAAGCAAAGCAATAGACCTGTCGGTGGTATTCATCGTGCCAATAATATGAAGATTGACCGGAACACCAAAACGCTCCTGTGAATAAGGAAGTGTAAGAGAGAGTTCATGGACGGCTCCCAGGCGCTTATCGGCTTCTATAAGTGTTATTAATTCCCCAAAAACCTTCGAGATATTTGCACGGTTTAGCTCATCTATAATAAGCACCTGGCTTTCGGCATTTCTGAATTTTCGCTCGCGGTTCTCTTTTGTATCATCTATACAAGCGGCAAAGCTCGTGTACCCGGCCTTTTTCAAGGCATCAAGGCATGCCTTGTAGAATATTCCCTTTACTATTTCATATTGTAGCTGCCCGCCCTTACTTATAGGTCTTAGCCCTTCTATAAACTCTTCGTAACTATACGATTGATGAAAAGTAATGAACCGGGCATTTGTCTTTTGGGCAATACTCTGCGCTTCAAAAGTTTTGCCTGTTCCCGGAGGGCCATAATACACCAGGTTAAGCGGGATACCCAATTTTACTGCATAATTTATTTCATCTTCACTTACTTTCACCTCATCTTCTCCGCCAGCCAGGTAAGGCGTATCAGGATTATCTATCTCCCAGAAGAGTTCGTTCCGTAAGTTCTCATCTTCTGCAATCTGGTAGATATAAGGATTATGCCGTTCTTTTCTAGCACTGGAAACTGCCATTGCCTTTAGTTCTTCCAGACATTCATGCCAGGCGCTTCTTATTTTGGTGTCCTCAATAATATGTTTTTGGTCAAAAGGAATATGCGCATAAAAAAAATCAGGATTGTTTAAAGCCGAGGTTTCAATGTTGCCAAATTTTGTGAACAACTGCTCATGTCGGTTACAGAATATGAGATCGAACCACAAGCCCTTTTTACTTCTGAAATCAAGTGCGACATAATTATTGATATTGGCACTTATGGCCTTGTCTTTTCGTATTGAAATGGCTAATCTGGGGTCATCTATCCCCAGATTAGTAACCTCTATTAACTCTCTTAAAAGTACAAAAAATCTCAGCGAAGCCTCTTTGTTATCTATTTCCTGCAACTTCCTGATAAGCAACTCTTTATTGGTGGATGGCGTATTCATTTTTTTGCTATATATTTCCTATGCTTATATTTACATCATTTTCCGGTCTCTCAACAAAATCCATATCTGTAAATATAGGCTTAAAGCAGAATAATTGCAACAAAACTCTTAGCCCAGCAATCTGAGAGTCACTTATAGCCTGGCACTTCCTGATTAGCCTCCTGGCAAAACCCTTGTATCTCTATTTCAACTCGCTTGCCTTTATTTCTCTTGTCCAGAGTTCTTTACCATCTTTGTCCAGAATATTGATTTTCAATACCCTATCGGTGCGTTTGCCTGATATTTCCAATAATCCATAATTATGTCTGGTTACTGTTGTACCCTCTACATAAGGTGTATCGGCTTCTTCTTTCACTGGTTTTGATGGACCCGAAGTAAGAGCAGATACCGTTAAATCATAGAGAGGATACGCGCCGGGGCGTTCTACTTTGCATAACGATGTCCAATGGCGGTCTCCACTGATAAATATGACTCCTGGAATTTTCTCTTTGGTAATCAGGTCAAACAACTGGTTGCGCTCTTCTTCATAGTTAGCAAAGTTTTCAAATATCTTCGCCGGGTTCCCTACTTGTCCACCCACTACTACAAACTTAAATGGCGCATTAGAAAACTTAAGTGCATCAACTAACCATTGCACCTGCTTCTGCCCGAAGTACTCTCTGTTTCCGGTGGTGCGGTCGTTTGGGGTTCTCCACCAACGGTCATCCATCAGAAAGAACTGACAATCAGCCCATTGGAATGAGCCTGTTACTCCCTCATCCTTAAAAGTATAGTTCAGATTTCCCCAGAATAGCTTAAAGGCATCAAGTGTCTGCTTTTTGCTTACAAAACCCCTGTCGGCATCGTTCGGCCCAAAATCGTGGTCATCCCAGATAGCATAATTATGAATACTGCCTAATAGCGGCTGCATTTCAGGCAAAGAACGTGTATGCGTATAGCGTTTCAGAATACCCGTTCTGGTGTTCCAGTCTACTTCTCTCAGGTATAGGTTGTCGCCACCCCAGAGCATAAAATCAGGTTTTGATTGATAGATACTGGTAAAGATTTCATACTCCGAACCATATGGTGTACCCGGACGGTCGAAAGCCTCCTCGTTTACGTAGGCACAGCTCCCTACAGCAAATTTGAATGCCGGTGGGTCTGTACGCCATTGCCAGAGTGTCTGTGTCTGGAATTCGAGCGGATAGCTGATAGTAACCTTTTTTTTATCTATCCATACTTCGTACCCATATTTTTTACCCGGTAATACTTCGTCGGTTATCAGTTTTGCTACAAAAGCATCAGCTTTGCTGGTTCTTACTTCATCCGTAGAATACTTTACGGCCGGCTTTTCTTTATCCCAGTATACAAATTTAACTGACGCTTCTTTTTTGGTCTGTACCCAAAGCAGGGCCTCCCGCATTTCAGAATACCCTACCATCGGCCCTGATTGAATTTGTGCCAGTGTAGAAGAAACACTGATTAAAAAGATGAATAATAGCAGATATAATTTTTTTGTCATAATATTAGGGTTTGATTATTTCTGAATACAGACAAATTTAATCTATTCCTTAGAAACCCTATATTAAACTTCTGTAAAATGCCTGAAAAACTTCTTTTGCTTGTGAACCCCTATTCGGGTTCGGGCAAGAGCCTTGCTGCCTGTGAGTATCTGAAACAAAAACTCCCGGGTTATGAATTTAACACCATTACAAGTCAGCACAAAGGTCATTTTATTAGTTTCCTTCAAAAGGAAGACCTGAATCAATATGAAAAAATTGTCATTTTTGGCGGCGATGGCACCATGCATGAAGTAACCAACGGTATTGCTGAAAAAGGGCATACTCCTCCTCTGTTATTATTTCCTTGTGGTGGCGGTAAGGCTCTCAACCACGATATTAATAATCTCGACTGGGAAAGCTCATTACAGAAACTTAAGCAAAACAGCACCAAACAAATAGACATTTTTAAGGTACAATTCCCGAAAGCCCCAGTAAACGAACAAATGGTATATGGCTTTAATATCATTGGTTGGGGATTAGTATCCAATATCAACAGCACTTCTGAAAAACTCCGTTGGCTGGGAGGATTACGGTATAGTATGGCCGCCATTATACATATTTTCAGGAATACTCCTTTTACGGGCAAAGTTGTGATTGATGAAGAAGTATACGAAGGCCATTTCAGTTTTGTACTGGCCTGCAACACCCAGCACACAGGCAAAGCCATGAAAATTGCGCCTCTGGCAGCCCTGGATGATGGCTTGTTAGATATACTGGTTATTAAACATGTGCCTTTTTATCATCTGCTCCGCTTGTTTCCGCTCATCTTTTCAGGCAGACACATTCATTCTCCATTAGTTATTTATAAAAAAGCAAAGAGATTCAGCATAGATGCCGAACCTATGACATTGGCCATTGATGGAGAAGTGAAAGGTCAGACTCCTTTTCAGGCTGAAGTTTTAGGGAACCGGGTGAATATGATTGTGTAACCTGGTAAGTCTGATACATCTAATCTATCAGAGGAGATAATGGCACACTGTTATTGTTTACATTATTCTACGTATCATTGCCTTTTAATACCAGGCCGACAATATTAAACTCCTTATCTTTCTGAGCCAGAATATAATAGTTGGTCTCATTTGATATCTGTGTATCCCAGCTATCATAATTTTCCCATAATACTTTGCATAGATAGATGGTTTCAGATACCTGTTCTTCACTTAGAATCTTCGACACGGCCTTGCTTATTCCCTGAGAGGCATAAGGTTTTACTCCCTGTTGCCAGAATGATATTACTTCGTTTATCTCAGTAACAGTCTGCACACCCTGGTCTGAATATACCGCCATAGGTGTCTGATAAAATTTAGCGATTTCTTCTGCCGAAAAAGACATTAATGCTTCTGCATAGTCTTCAAAAAAATTCTTTACTGAGTGGGACATACGTGGTTAGTTTTTAAAGATTTACTTTTTGCTTAGAACTATTATGCTACCTCTCAATAACTAAAATTCTATACCATATACGTTTTTGTTGAACGAATGACACAAAAAACCAATATTGGTTAAATAGCAATATCAATAAAATCACTGGCACAGTTTTTTATTCTATATCCTATTTCTAAAATTCATTTATAAAATAATTCTGCAAAAGCAGAATCTGCCTATTCAGAAGCAAGGTTAATGCTATTCTTTAAAATACAATTGAACAGCTGTACTAGCTACAATACCAATTGACAATTTATGGTATCCACTCAATAATGCCCACCAATAAGCGTTATTCAAAGAAGTCAACACTTGCGAAAACGCTTTTATGAATCGATTATTTACTTTCTTTTTCCTCTTAGTATCAATCACCTCGTTTGCCCAAAGCCGTTTTACAGTAAGCGGTTATATCCGTGAGAAAGGAAGTCAGGAACTATTAATCGGGGTGAATGTCTATCTGCCCAACTCATCCATTGCGACCACTTCCAATACTTATGGGTTTTATTCCCTTACAATTCCTGCCCAGGATTCGGTTACACTTATATTCTCTTTTGTGGGGTATCAGCGTATTGAGCAAAGAATCGGCCTGCGAAAAATTCAGGAACTAAATATTGATTTGGCGCCTGCCACTCAGTTGCAGGAAGTAGTGGTATCTGCCCGGAGACAGGAAGAAAAAGTGAGCGAATCATCACAGATGAGCACAATAGATTTACCCGTAAATCAGATTAAAAAGATTCCGGCTTTTCTGGGAGAAAAAGATGTATTGAAAGTACTTCAACTCATGCCCGGTGTACAGAAAGGCTCGGAGGGGCAGTCAGGCATTTATGTTCGTGGAGGAGGCGCTGACCAGAACCTGATCATATTGGATGATGCCATTGTCTATAACGCCAACCATTTATTTGGTTTCTTTTCAACATTTAATGGCGATGCACTAAAGAGTGTAGAACTCACCAAGGGTGGTTTTCCGGCTCGTTATGGCGGGCGTCTATCGTCAGTAATTGATTTGAATATGAAAGAAGGAAACAAGGAAAAAATTCATGGTGAGGGAGGCATAGGCCTTATTTCTTCAAGACTTACGCTGGAGGGGCCTATTAAAAAGGGTAAATCCTCTTTTCTGGTATCAGGCAGGCGGACTTATCTGGATATAGTGGCCCGACCATTTATCAAAGCTCAATCAACAGGAGATACCAAAGATAACGGTGGCTATTATTTTTATGACCTGAACGCCAAACTAAATTATGATTTCGGCCGGAAAGACAAAGTATATCTAAGCGGTTATTTCGGGCAAGACCGCTTCTATGTAGAATCCAAAAGCAGTACCGAAAGCAATGAGTCGAATCTGAATTGGGGTAATATTACAGCCACAGCCCGTTGGAACCATCTTTTTAATGAAAAACTTTTTGCCAACACATCATTTATCCTGAGCCGCTATCAGTTTGGCATTGGTAGTTTATATGTAGATAAGGCGCAGTCGTCAGAAAATTTTACTTTAAAATACAATTCAAGAATCAATGATATA
>CALRLN020000288.1:0-7022 GCA_943368675.1 Chitinophaga pinensis
GGTGGCGGAAGTACTTGTACAAATAGTGTAACTGTCAATGTAGGCACTTGTAGCATCACTGCTTCAGCCAGTCCACAGAATATCAATGCGGGACAAAGCACTACCCTCTCATACGCAGGTTGCAGTAATGGCACTGTTTCATGGGATAATGGAGTAGGGAATGGAAATAACAAGACTGCTTCACCAGTTGTAAGCACCACTTACACAGCGACTTGTACACCGATTAGCGGTGGAAGTACTTGTACTAATAGTGTAACGGTCAATGTGAGTTCATGTACAGTTATTGCCTCAGCCAGCCTACAGAATATCAATGCCGGGCAAAGCACTACCCTTTCTTATGCAGGTTGTGCTAGTGGCACAGTTTCATGGGATAACGGGGCAGGGAATGGGAACAATAAAACTGTTTCACCAGTTGTAAGCACCACCTACACAGCGACATGCACGCCAAATGGCGGTGGAAGTACCTGTACTAGTAGAGTTACTGTTAATGTAGCTACCTGCGCGGTTTCGGCTTTTGCAACTACAAATAATATTTTCGTCGGAGGGTCAACTACAGTTATGTATTCAGGCTGCGCTAATGGTACTGTTATATGGGATAATGGCATTAGTGCCGGTAATTATATTTCTGTATCACCCTCCACTACTACTACTTATACCGCAACCTGTGTGCCAAATGGGGGAGGGAATTCCTGCAATGCCCGTGTTCTAATAAACGTCACTTCGGCACCTTTGAGTATTGTGTCGGCAATCCCAAAATCAACGACCTGTGCTGACACACAAAACGGTAGTTTCACCGTAAATTTAAACCGGAATATTGTACCCGGCGAATCCAATTTCTTATTATCCATCTTTATCGGCAATAGCTTTCTCAAAAACTATGAATTCAAGGAGGATTCATTTACCACACCTGCGAACCTGGCTCCTGGGAATTACTTTTTTGTAGTTGAAAGTTTTGTCAATAATCGTGTTTCCTCCCGAATTGAAAGTAGTATTAGTATATCTCGTCCTGAGCCTCTAGGCTTCTCTGCTAATAAAACAGATATTCTATGTTTTGGCGGTTCTGATGGAACTATCAGTTTGAATGCCATAGGCGGCACAGGCAATTACTCTTATATACTCAATAACAATAGTCCGGTTGTATTTAATAGTGGCAGCAGGCACACTATCTATGCCCTGAGCTTAGGTCAATTTACAATCCGGGTAATTGACAACTTTAATTGTTCTGCTGCTGAACAAACTATTACGGTTTCTCAACCTGAGCAACCCCTTTCATTGACAAAAATTTCTCAGAAAGACCCTAGAGGTTTTGAAACCCGGGATGGGATAGCTATTGTACGAGCCAGTGGGGGTACTCCTCAATACATTTTTGACTGGACTGACGAGCAAGGAAATAGCTATGGTGCAGGGCTCAATGCCAATAATGAAAACCGGAATAATACCCTACGTGGGGGTATTTATACAGTGAAGATATATGATGCTAATTACGCAACTGCAAGCCAGAAAGAAGGCTGTTTTAGTCAGGCTTCATTTACTTTAGCCGAGCCTCCTGTAATAGAGGCAAAAATTGAAACGGCCAGATTTATTAGCTGTTTTGGTCGACGTGATGGAATTTTACGCATCACACCTTCTGGGGGTGTGCAGGGTAATGATGGTTATAAACTCATGCTTCAAAGCAAAACTGATACTTCTGTTGCTATTTTACCTGATGGCGCAGCATTTGAAAACTTAGGCAAGGGGGAATATATACTTAAAATTACAGATGCTAACGATGTGTCCAGAACTTTTACTTATTTTCTTTCTGAACCCGAGAAAATCACGACGCTGATTAGTGGTAATCATGATCTTCTTTGTGCCGGCGACCGGAATGGTCGTATTCTGGTTTTCCCTTCCGGGGGTACAGCACCATATTCTATTAAATGGAGTAATAATGCTACTACATTATCCATTGCCAACCTTAGCGCAGGTATTTATTCTGCTGTTGTGAGTGATTCAAAAAATTGCTCTTCTGATATTATTGCCGTTAATGTTAAAGAGCCACCAAAAATGGTGGCTAATCTGACTGTAAAAGCTCCCCGATGTGCCGGTTCCTGCGATGGTAGTGTAGCCGCACTTATTAAAGGAGGAACTGCACCTTATAGTTTTTCCTGGACAGGCCGAACTGAACAAAATTTAGGTATCGAAAAATTATGCGGTGATGAAAACCTCACTTTTGTTGTGTCTGATGCCAATAAGTGTTCCACAACACAACAAACCACGGTACCTCGTCCTTCGGAACTAGAATCAAAAATCGAAACGGAGAAAAGTATTTGTCAGGGTGAAGCTATCCTGCTTGACGCTACACTTGAAGGAGCCAGCACCTATCGCTGGCTTTTACCCAACGGACAAACGGTTACCCAACCCCTGCTTGAAACCCGGCTACCAGGTGTTTATACACTTATATTGTCAGATAAAGAGCTTTGTGAATTTACTACGACCGTCAACATAAAAACGGTGCCTGCGCAAGGTACCATCAGATTTGCAGTATCCTCAGTATCCCCTTCTGATGAGCCTATTGTTGTACTTAATCTGTCTGATCCGGCTCCGGTTCAGGTAGAATGGTCTGCACCACCACAAGCATTAGTAGAGCAGCGAACCACCGAACGATTACAATTCCGGATTACATCTTTAGGCACTTATAAAGTGGGCATTAAGGCAAAATTTAAGCAATGTGAAATGTATGAAGAGAAAACTATCGAAATAGTCGACTTTATCCCTAAAACTGTGGCTATTCAGCAGGATAATACTATTTTAAAGATTGGCCCGAACCCTAATGGCGGAGAGTTTGATGTCTCGATTCAGTTTGATTCGGCCACTTCATTCCGGTTACGTTTAATGGAAATCAATCAATCGAATCAGGTGCTGATGGATATTACTGAACCGGACAAGGTAAACTATTTTTCTGATAAAGTTACGGGGCTCTTGCAAGGGGTTTACATTTTAATGCTGGAAACACCAACTGGTCGGATTACGAAAAAAATATCAGTCGTAAAATAAGCGGACTTAAAAGCAATCGCACTATGAAACATTTCCTTTGGCTTTTACTGCTCCTGTTATCATCCTGCTATAAAGAAATAGCACTTCCGGTAGCAGCTAATTTTGAATATAAGGCAAGTAGTGGTTTCATGGCTCCGGCCGGGATAACCTTCACCAATATTTCTACAGGAGCTGAGACTTTTGAATGGACCTTTGAAGGTGGCGAGCCAGCTGTTTCAGCAAAATCTGATCCCGGTGAAGTCTTTTATCGGAAATCAGGTACTTATACGGCCCGGCTTGTGGCCCGTAGTCTTGATGGGGTTGTAAGCACTATTGAGAAAAAAATCCTTATTGATGCTCAACTCAATGTAGGATTTAATGCGGCCATTCAGGGGAATACTTTTGCGCCTGTCATCGTTAATTTTACTAATTTGTCAAAAGGTTTTGATAAACTGGAGTGGACATTTGAGGGAGGTACGCCCGCCGGTTCTGATCAGGCCAATCCTGTTGTGAGTTTTGAGAACGGAGGTAGCCATAAAGTGAGCCTTAAAGTTTCTAATTCACGGACCAGCTTAAGCAAGGATACCATGTTTGTTTTTGAACCGGAATTGACCCCTGAATTTGAAATACGAATCCCGAAACAATACGAAGAACTTGAGGCTCCTGTTGAGTTAGAACTGATTAATAAATCTGTGGGGAGTATCTCAAATGCCTGGTCTTCGGCAGGTGGTGAAATTAATAATGAGAAAGATAAAGATACCCGGGTAAAATTTGCAAAGGCAGGAATCTATACAATTCAGTTACAGGCCGGCAATGGCAAAAAGACCAGACAATACAGCCGGACAATCACCGTTAAACCCAGCAAAGGGTATGCCTACATTAAAGATGCCGAACTTGGTATTTTCTCGGCCCGGAACACTATCGGTATTTTTTATTCAACCCTTTTGCGGCAGGCCTTCAGGGTGACTGATAGTCTTGCCACCACCGACGCAAGCAAGATTGATTTGCTCTTTTATGGCTTGAATGATAGTTTTAGCTTCAATACGTTCCTTTCACCGGACAAGGCTGCTACCATCGGATTATTACCTTTGTTAAATGCTTCCGGGACTATCGTGATGAATCCAGCGTATGTTTCATCAGAAATTGATTTTAATGATTTAGATGCTGCTAGACTTCAGAATCTCAGGGTTTCTCCGGCAAATGGCAGTCAGAGTGATTTTTTCCATGATCAAAGCTCAAAAATCATCCTGTTTGAAAACGCCAATCATAAAAAGGGCGCCATCCTGATAAAGGAATTTATTCATGACGGAGAAAACTCTCGCATCCGGTTTGATATTAAGGTATTGAAGTAAGATTAAAAAAGGCTAATTCAATTGTTGTAGGAATTTAACAAAATGTTTAGAAACAATCATTTATGATGAATGTGTTTTTTTTATTTACTTTCCAATACAGAAAGTAATATGTGTTGATTATCAATGAGTTATAAAATGAGGGTACAAATGAGGTACACATGCACATTAAATTATCATATATGTAAACTAATATGTTTAAATTTTACGGGCAATAAAAGAGAGTATATATTCCCTTGATGTTGAAAAACCCTGAATAGATGTGAATAATAAAAATGGTTTTCAATCTACATATTAAGATTAAAAATCACTTTTTTTTCAGTGGTTTTGATTTATAGGTAAAACCGTCTCAAAAAAAAGTATAAAAAAATGCAGCATAACCCTAAATGTAGTACTATAGTAAAATATTAAAGTACCTATGTGGATATGACTTACCTTGAATGATGAAAGTAATTTCTTTATTTGTTTCTGTTTTGACCATATCAATTACATAAGTTTCTTCTTGGAATAAGTTATTAATTGAAATCATGCATCTTGCTAAAAATGGACAGTAAATTCTTTTCAAGTCTCCTTTGGAGTTAACAACTAATAAAGAAAATGGGTCTATTATGATTTTGGGTTGGAATTCATTTGCCATTGCTTAAAATTTAAAAAGACTGATATTGCTACCAGTCCCAGATATTAATTTAAAAACCAATTATTCTGCTTGTTTTCTATAGATAGAGCTAAGCTTTCTACAAACTCAAAAGCATTGACACTTCTCTCAAAAAAGGTATCTACATAGCTTTGCTTATTAGCACCTGTAAATAGGTTGTAAACATTCCAGAGATTAATATTTCCATCAGTTCCACAACAAAAACTTTTATCCTGATAGTATTCTTTGGCTATCAGTCCTATTTGTGAATCTCCAAAGCTTAATGGCTGAATTTGTTTTTTCTGTGCTAAAGGCAGATACTGATATAACTTTGCTTTTCCTATTAAAGTAGCAAACTCATGTTCTGTCAAACTATAATGCAAAAGATTCTGGAGTGCATATAGCTGTTTTTCAGCCTTATAACTCACAATTAGATCATAAATCCCTTTCATTAGCTGTGTAGTATTCTTAACCTTAAGATTCCCTACAAAGCCATCAGACCATACACAAAGATTACAGCATACTTTATTCTGAAACCCTATAAAGACTTTAAAATGCTCATCTCCTCCTTTCTTAGTGTACAGGTTATCTAAGTTATAGCTTTTCACTCCTCCAATTGTCAAGGATAGTTCATTGCCATTAACAGAATCCTTCATAGTTGGTATTTCTATTAAGAAAGCCATTCTTTCATAATAAATAGTCTTTTCATGCTCTAATAAATCTTTGGCAGTTTTACCTTTTGCTTCTGGTATTCTTCCTTGTATAGGATGAGACACTCTTATACTTGGTTGTAGAATCCTCTCACCTTTAAATAATTGATAAACTATTTCCTGGGTAGAGTGAATAAAGTCCTGATGAGAGATAACAGTCTCATTATCCTTGATATAAACAGGTATCAGATGAGTTTCTTCTATCTCTCTTAGTTTTATAGGAATTGTATTAGCTAAGATGAAAGAAGTATCTGTTGAGTATAATTCTGTTTCTTCAAAAGTCTGAATCTGAGGTTTATTGATGGTATGAAGTTCCATTAGATTTAAAGTTTTGATTTGTGAATGATTGAGGTGCCGGAGGCTGTAGCTGAGATTTCCTTTGATTAAATTGGTCTTTGTACTGATTCTGTATTTCAGGGCTTGAATTCATATAAAGAGTTCTTAATTCTTCAACAGTCTCACAAGCTTCAATTAAAGGTTGATAGTCCTGCTCAATAGATATACCTAATTTACACCAGTCTGAAATTTCCTTACCTGTTTCAGCACTAATGCTAAATCCAGTCTTACCTTCAAATAAACCAGTTCTGTCCTTGGATGCTACAGCATTGTGCTTTATATCAATTTCAAAGACAAGAGTTAATTCATAATCTACCCCATCTCTTTGTATTGGCTTCATACCTACTTTTTCAGGAACTTGTTTACCATTTCTCTCATTCAGAATATAATCCTGTTTTGCTCTAAGAGTACAAATAATATGAGCATTGGCTTGTAGGATGGTTTGAATAAACTTATGATGCCTTGGAGTAAACTTTGCCCAGTTAGTATAGCTATTACCAGTGAGCTTACCGTGTTCTTCTACAATGTAATCCCATTCAAGGCTGATGCTATCAATTATAATTACCTCTATCTGGGCTTTTAAACATACTTCTAAGGCTTGAATATACCTTTCTGGAGAAAAGGGTGGTGTAAGGTCTAAAACATTGTAAGAACCTAAATGGGAGTATAGACCTGCTGAACCATTTTCTGCATCAATGATAGCTATTTTAGACCAGTCATTGGTAAGTCCATAAGCTAATAACAAGGCAGAAAAAGTCTTTCCAGAGCCACTTGAGCCCTGTAAGCCAAGCTTTATTTTAACATTTTTTCTTTGAGCTTGTAGTAATTGCATATTTGAAATTGGTTTTAAGTGAAATAAAAAAGGAGCAAAGCCAAATGACTCTACTCCTATGATAAGTTTTTTAATAAGTTCTTAAGCAGTAACTAATTCATCTTTCTGCATTACTACCTGCTCCATACTACCTTGGTCAGTTGGTGAAT
>CALRLN020000289.1:0-7004 GCA_943368675.1 Chitinophaga pinensis
CGAACGTTCGTCCATAAAGATAATCGGATTACCCTGACGAACCAACGGCGCGTACAATTTCTCCATTACCTTTTTTGCCTTTTCAGATTTAGTGCCTATTACCACACGGTCAGGTTTCATGAAATCTTCTACTGCAACACCTTCTCTCAAAAATTCAGGGTTTGAAACCACATCAAATTCCACTTTGGCATTTTTGGCGATACGCTCACGCACTTTTTCGGCAGTACCGACTGGTACGGTACTTTTATCGATAATAACTGCGTAATTTTCTAATAATGGCCCGAGGTCGTTGGCAACACCTAAGATGTATTTCAAATCAGCAGAACCATCTTCACCCGGAGGCGTTGGTAAAGCTAAGAAAATAACCTGTGCATCTTTAATACCTTCAGCAAGATTGGTAGTGAATTTCAAACGCCCTTCTTTTGTGTTGCGTTCGAATATAACATCAAGGCCTGGTTCGTAGATAGTGAGTTTACCTTTGTTCAATTTTTCAACCTTGCGACTATCAATATCTACACAAGTTACCTGATTACCCGTTTCAGAGAAACAAGTTCCGGTAACCAAACCTACATAACCTGTTCCGACAACTGCAATTTTCATACTATATATGTTTCAGAATTTAAAAATTAATTTATTGTTTTTTTAGAGCAAATAATGTGCCGTAAAATTAGATTATTTTTTGAGAATACCAGCAAGCCTTGACATTAAAAAATTAAAATATTTTTTCAAAATCAGGTACTTAATAAAAGACTGGCCTGATTAAGTCTATAATTTTAGTAGTCAAATGGTGATTTTTTATTAAGCGGTTATGTAGTCTGAATGAGAGAAAACCAAGATTTTGTCTTTGATTGAATTGACATGTTTTAGATAAGGAATTGGCTAAAACTCGCTAAGCATATTCAAGCGGTATACTTAAATTTTGCTTTTCGTCGTTTTTAATGGAATTTTCATGAAATCAAACTTGCATAGGCAAGTTTTTCTTGCGTAATTTCACCGTCCAAATAATTGACAACCCTTAATAAATTACTACGACATTGAATAGAAGAGACGCCATGCAAAGAGTGGCCTTCCTGATGGGAGGTGCTTTGTCTGCCCCTACAATGATTGCCATGTTAGAAGGGTGTAAACCCAATACAGCTACAGAAGCAGCCAATGCCAGTTTTTCTTTCTCTCCTGATTACAAAAACCTGGTTTCTGAAATTGCTGAGATAATCATTCCTAAAACCTCAACTCCAGGTGCTAAAGATGCCGGAGTAGGACCTTTTATTGAAATGATGCTGAAAGATTGTTACAGTGCTGAGCAGCAGGAACACTTCCGGAAAGGACTGGATGCGCTTGAGGAAAGCTCTAAAGAACAATTTGGAAAGAAATTCCTTGAAACAACACCAGAACAACAAACGGCTCTTTTGAAAAAGTTTGAGCAGTTGTCTATGGCTGAAATTAAAGAAAACGAGCAACCGAAAAAGATAGTAGATAATGAAACCGGATTGGTTAAAGACCCGAAAGACCCTGATCCGAAAAAAAGCGAAAAAACAAAGCAGGTGCCCCCTCCGGTACCATTCTTTAAACTAATGAAAGAACTCACCTTGCTGGGTTACTTTACTTCAGAGGCGGGTGCTAAAAATGCACTGGCTTATGTAGCAATACCTGGCAGATATGATGGTTGTGTGAAGATGACTCCGGGGCAAAAAGTTTGGGCTTTGTAAAAATTAAAAGAATTCAATCCTACGACAATGAATATTCAAGGAAAATCAAAAGAACAAATGACTTACGACGCCATAGTTGTAGGTTCAGGCATATCAGGTGGTTGGGCAGCTAAAGAATTGTGTGAAAAAGGGCTTAAAGTTTTGATGCTTGAGCGTGGCCGCGATATTAAACACGTAGAAGGCTATATAACGGCAGGCAAAAATCCGTGGGAATTTCCTCACAGAGGGAAAGTAGATAATATGGCAAGAGAGGAGTATTGGGCCAATGTGCGTACAGGATATACCGCCAATGAAGAACACCGCCATCATTTCGAAAACGACAAGCAAAATCCATATCTGGAAAAACGTGGCTTTGACTGGATTCGCGGTTACCACGTAGGCGGGCGATCTCTGATGTGGGGTCGCCAGAGTTATCGTTGGAATGAAAGAGATTTCACTGCCAACCTTGAAGATGGTCATGGTATCGACTGGCCGATTAGATACAAGGATCTGGCTCCCTGGTATAGCTACGTAGAAACATTTATAGGGGTAAGCGGATATAAAGAAGGCCTTGATGTATTACCGGATGGTAATTTCCAGCCTGGTATGGAAATGAACTGTGTAGAGAAAGAAGTGCGTAATTCTATCCAGAAAAAATTCAACGGTCGTCATGTTACCATTGGTCGCACAGCTCACTTAACAGCTCCTACCCAGATACAGACCGAACTAGGCCGGGCTTCTTGTCAATACCAGAATGCCTGTATGCGTGGATGCCAGTTTGGCGCTTATTTCAGTACGCAGTCAGCTACTTTACCTGCAGCCAATAAAACAGGAAATCTGACTTTAATGGCAGATAAAATTGTTTATGAAGTAATATTTGATGATGATAAAGGTAAAGCTGTTGGAGTAAAAACCATTGACCAGAATACCAAAGAACAATTGGATTTCTATGCAAAAGTTATATTCCTGAATGCCTCTGCTATCAATTCTGCATGGATATTGATGCAATCAAAATCTAAAACTCATCCGAATGGTCTTGGAAATGAATCAGACCAATTAGGAAGAAATATTATGGATCACCACCTGAGTGTGGGAGCTTCAGGTACTTTCGAGGGAATGGAGGATATGTATTACTACGGGCGTCGTGCCAATGGTGTCTATATTCCGCGTTTTACTAACTGGGGTAGTGATAAAAAAAGAGATTTTGTAAGAGGCTTTGGCTATCAGGGTGGTGCAAGCCGTGAAGGTTGGGGCAGAGGAAACTACAAAGATGGTTTTGGTGCAGATTTTAAAGAAGCAATTACTCAACCTGGTCCGTGGACATTCGGTATAGGTGGCTTCGGTGAAACGCTACCTGATGAAAATAACCGCTTTACGCTGTCAGGCCAGAAAGATAAATGGGGCTTACCAGTAGTGGAATTTGATGCAGCATGGGGTGAAAATGCGTTGAAGATGCGTGTAGCAATGATGAACGAGGCTGCAGAAATGCTAGAAGCCGCCGGATTGAAAAATATCAATGCATATAATAACCCTGGCCCGAATCCGGGTATTGGTATTCATGAAATGGGAACCGCCCGAATGGGAAGAGATAAGAAAACATCTGTATTGAACGGGAACAATCAGGTTTGGGGAGCACCAAACGTATTTGTGACAGATGGTGCCGCTATGGCTTCTGCCTCTTGTGTGAATCCTTCTTTAACTTACATGGCATTAACAGCCCGTGCGGCAGATTTTGCAGTAAAAGAATTGAAAAAAATGAATATCTAGTTCAGGTGAAGTTATAAATTAAAAGGGCTAAGAAAATCAATTCTTAGCCCTTTTAATTTATAACTTGTTAAGTTTCAGTAATACATCTTTTAATTCCTGCTCACTTATTTCTCCTGTACCGCTCCATGTTCGCCTGCCTTTTTTTATAATCACATAGGTAGGGTTTTCTTCTATTTTAAACACTGAGGCAATAATATCATTTTTCTCTGAATCTACTTTCAATAATTTTATCTGCTTGTTTTCATCGGCAATTTTATTGAGCAGGGGTGTCATTTTTTTGCACACCTCGCACCATTCAGTATAAAAATTAATCATTACAATATCATTTGCTCTTACAATATCATCCAGATTCTGTAAAGTCAAGGCGGCAATAGGGCGGGTACTGGTATTGCCGGACACGTATGGCTTGCTTGAGGCTGTCCATTGTGCAAAACCCCCGTTAAGATCATATACCTCTTTAAAACCCATAGTTCTCAGAAAGTTAGCAGCATCAGCACTACGTTTGCCGGAAAAACAATATAAAAAAACGGGTCTGGTTTTATCTAATTTCTTTTTGGCACCATCTTCAAAATCATCGTCAGTAAAATTAATGTTTGTGGCACGCTTAATATGTCCTATGGCAAATTCGGCAGGTGTCCGTACATCCACCAATTGCGCGGTTGCTGCATTTAATTTTAGTTTGTTATCAAAATCATTCACTGATAAAGAATAGGCATCTTTATTTTGTGCATTAGAGTAAAAGCTGAGCAAAATAAAAACTATAGAAAACAGAGATTTCATCGGGACAAAAGGGGAGTATAATATGAGGACAAGTTTTGAGCAAATTGAATGAATGTATTTAGAGCTAAAATCAGAAACGAATTTACATTTTAAATATTGGATTTTGATGCTAAAAATTGAATAATCTGATTTATTTATTGCCGGTATGCAAAAAACTCTGAACTGAAGCATTACCTGATGCCGATAACAGACTTTCGTAATCAATTTCATCAAAGACCAGATCGTCCGGAATTTTGTCTTCTGCACTATGATTGACAATCATATTATAATATGAGAAACTGTCAAGCGGAACAGACAAGCGATATACTACTTTGGTATCAACATTTTTATTTTCGATTTTCCAGATAGCCAGTTTCGTCTTTTCATCCAGAATTTTTATAGTGAATTTTACTCCCTGAAAGCAATCTATTACAATTGAATTGTGGGTATTCTGAACAGATTTAATAAAATATGTTTCTGGTCCCAGACCTTTGCTGACAAGAATGGTAGAGTCTGTAAGTGTAAAGTAATAATGAGTTTTTAGGATTTTGGGACAGAAGATATAGGTGGTTCCGTTGAGTTCCTGAGCTTCGAACCATTTTCTGGGAAGCTGGCTCAGCAGAGGGTCATTTTTGAATGACCACAATTCATTTATTTTCTTCGATGCTTTAAAATCTCTGCAAGCTCGCTGTATGAGCGACTCGTGATAATCGTCGAATGCCATCCTCTCTATCAGATTCTTAGCAAAAACAGAATTGGCAGTTGTATCGATAAACACCCCATATCTCTTTTTAATCATCTTATCAGGATTATCCGGATAGATAGTGATAGTCTGATTATAAAAGCTGCGATAGACAGTTTCTGAAGGTTTTTGAGTGTTTTGTGCAAAAAGGTTAATGACAAAAAGGCATAGTAATCCACCAATAGTGATTGTCTTCATAGTAGCACCCGTATAGATTCATCTATTTTTTGTTATCAAGCGGTGCAAAAACCATGCTAAAAATAAATACTGTTACAAATATAATTTATTTAGTGTAATTTGTTGTAAATCAGTAGTTTAAATCGTTATTCTAAAGACTTTTCTCATCAGAATCAGCTATGGAATAATTATTGTAGCGCCACTTAATCATTTTTTGGTTTCGCTAAATAGATTGGCTAAATTAGATAATCAAGCTTTGCACGATTGGTTCAATATAATAGATATAAAAAGTCGGTTTTAAACTGCCACCTTTTCAATTTTATGCATCATGGTATAAATACGAATCTAAAATGACGGAATTGAAGCAGAATTTCTGGGAGACAACCTATACACAGCACATCGCTAAAATGATTGGCATTTGCTATAGATATGTGCGAAGCCGGCAGATTGCTGAAGACCTGGCGCATGATGCCTTTTTGAATGCTATTGATAAATCGGCAAGTTTCAAAGGGGAGGGGTATTTTGAAGCATGGCTTAATAAGATAGCTGTAAATGAAGCCTTGAAATATTTAAGAGACCAGAAGAAAAAGGAACATCACAAAGAATGGATACAATATGAGAATGAAACAATGGTATTAAATGAAGAAGTACACCCAATGGATTTTACGGAAGAAGAATTGTTAGATGCCATCGATCAATTGCCTGAACACCACAAAATGGTATTCAATCTGTTTGTCATTGATAAATTCAGCCATGCCGAAATAGCACATGAACTGGGTATAAGTGAAGGCACTTCTAAATCGCACCTGGCAAGAGCAAGAAAAAAAATCAGGACGATACTTCTGGAGAAAGAAAAAGGAAGGCATAGAATCTTTGCTTTCTTATGGCCTTTTAAGGTTTGGAGTATAGACAAGACTTATAAGAATGCCTTCAGTAATTTTGAATTGGCACCTGAAACTTTAATAAAGATAACTATCAAAGACCCGCACCCACATTCGATTGTTCTTCCGAAATTCAATTCATATTCTATACTGTCAAATAGCTTTATCAAGTCGGGTATTGCTTTAGGTAGCATTGCTGTCAGCTTGGTTACTGTATCCATTCTTCTTGAAAAAGAGCCGGATGCAGTGCATAATATAAATTCAGAAATCCTGCGAACCTCTACTGAAAGGATAGCAGGCAACTCAATTGAGAAAGATAATATTGATACTGTGGGAATTGTGACAAACAACGCCGGAAATATAATAACTGATTCAAAAAATATTGATTCTACAACTGCAACCATTTCTAATAATGCCATCATACCTGATGAAAACAATTTAAACAATACAGATATGAAAAGGTTAAACACAGTAGGTGCACTTTTATTGGCCGGGGCTAGTATGGGTTTTGATTCTTCAAAAAACCAGGAGCTTAAATACAAGGCGGGTTTAAAATTACCGGATATTCAGTTTCAGGAGAAAAAGAATGATTCAGCTATCAATATAAAAGAAGGGGAGGGGACTTTCAATGCCTCCAAAATATTATGGTCATCAAAAAATCATCAGGTTTATATGAAAGGTATTGGTATGAAAGCCAAGTTCGGAAAGGATAAATTTGATGCAACAGGAACTATTACTTTTTTGGGCGAAGTATATTATTTATTAATCGATGGTCAGGAAGCACCTCTTGATAAAGATATAAAGCTTTCAGATGGCGACTACTCTGTAAAGGCATTAAGTATCCGGGAATCCACTCAGAAATACGGAGAAAAAGGAAAAAAAGGTGTTGTTGAAATAGTTAAACTTTGATAAATAATAGACCGAATCTGATAATTAACGGAAGATTTATAAGGACATCAGCGAGCATTTCAGGATACTCATCAGAGCCAAGGC
>CALRLN020000290.1:0-6987 GCA_943368675.1 Chitinophaga pinensis
GGCCAGGGTTCCATCACTTTTCCAAAGTTCATTATTATTGTTATAATAAAGGTTATTATTAAATACACCCAAAACATTAAAGAAATTAGTAAAGGGAAGTTTTATAGTCCCAGAAATAGTCCCATTGCTTGCCCACAACTCGGCTTTGACGAGACTAAGATTAAATCTCTTAAAAAAGAGCGTATTATCATTTGATAACCATAGGTAACCGTTTCCATCATCAGCAATTTCGTTAATACCAAATTCAGCAAGTTTTAAGGTGCTATTTTTTGTTCCATTACTTCTCCAGAGCCTGGACCCATAATTAGATGTAAAATACATCGAGTTGCCTATTTTTGTTATTCTATTTGCTCCCCAGTTGCCTGTGCCATTATTGGTAGAGTCGAGATGAACCATTTTTATTCCAGTGCTTAAGTTACCGGCTTTCCATAAATTGCCATCATTGCCCATAAAATATAAGGTATCGCCAATAACGGAAGGTGATGAGGTATTATAAACAGGAAGCGAGCTTATAGGATTAATGTTCCCCTCGTTCGTAAATTCATAAAACTTGTAAGTAATATTAGTTAGAAATGAGGTCCTAAATTTGACTTTAGAACGGAAAGTAGAACCCAAAGTATGACTGATACTGTTAGTACTACCTGCATTCATATTGGCATACAATGAAGTGGCAGTACCGTTGGTTCGCCAGATTTCATTGCCATTTGATAAGTCATTTGCTGTAAAATAGACAAAATTGTCAAGATCGAACATTAATTTAGGTTTAGATGAAGCAATCTGGGAATTAAGGTCTTTTACCATAAATGTACCCTGCACTGTTCCGTCAGTTCTCCATAATTCGTAACCATGCTGGGCATCAGAGGCACTGAAATAAAAAATATTACCGACCACGCCAACAGCATTGTAGTAAATGCCTAATGATATATCCGGAACTAAATCAGCAAGTTTTATGAGCGAAGAACCATTATAAATCCAGTAAATTACATCGCCGGATGGCTGACCATTCTCGAATCTTTGTTGACTGACATATAAATTGCTTTCTCCTTTATAGATAGTGCAAACGCCTTCATAATACGGCAATGAGAATAGAAAAGTATTTGAGCCCAGGCTTCCCGCGTTCTCATATAAATTAAGTGTCGTATTGTTTACGTCAGCATAATACATTTTGTTACGGGAAACCGTAAAACTTGTTATAAAGTTGATAGGGTTTGTAACATGGGTCACGCTTGAATTAATTGTATCTAATCTGCTTATGCGTGTTTGATTATATGCCGAACTGATAAAGAACAAATTATTATTTAATACAAATGGGCCTGCGGCCCCGAAATTAGGGTCTCCATCTATTTCGGAAAGAACTTTTTGTGAGCTTAAACTATCTCCTCTTGATTTCCAGAGTTCTTTTCTGTACCAATAGGCATCAGTTCGGTTAACATTGTAATAAACATAGCTACCAAATGGCTGGTAATCCATCATACTGATTTTGCTATTCCTGTAAGTAATGGTTCCTTGGGCTGTTCCGTCTGTCTCCAGAATATTAATCGTTCCATTATTATAAGTATGAAAGTACTTGTTACCTAAAGCAAATCCTTTGATTGAATAATTAATGGGAGTAGGTGATAAAACAGATTTGTACATAACAGTCCCATTAGCTGTCCCATCAGTTTTCCAGAATTCGAATACATTTTCGTTTGTTTTCCTGATCAAAAAATGTAATTGATTGTTCAACTCAAAAAAGCCTAAAAAGCTAAAGTTTCCAAAGCCCGATTGCCTCAGCGCTTGTAATGTGTCTTTTTTGATAATCTCTATTTTATTATAAGAAACCAGATAGACGTCATTTTTAAACTTATAAGGGATTAACTGCGTGCTTATATCCGGGCTTCCATAGTTTGGTGAATTTGATATTAACTTCTTTGTTGTCAGATCAGTCCCATTACTATAGTAATAGTTATAAAAGTTTGATAAGTCTGTTGTAGCTTTAAAGAATAATGTATCTCCATAAGAAAAT
This sequence comes from Chitinophaga pinensis, assembly GCA_943368675.1. Classification (GTDB taxonomy): domain Bacteria; phylum Bacteroidota; class Bacteroidia; order Cytophagales; family Spirosomataceae; genus Emticicia. The sequence goes on from CALRLN020000290.1 coordinate 2,006, forward strand.
GCGCCGGTTGAAAAAATATTGGCATTATCAGTCCCCTGAGCAATATCTTTCAGCACTCGTTGAGAAAAAGCAGGTAGCACAGCAGCAATAATTAAAAAAAGTAGCAGTAGATTTTTCTTCATATAAACATTTTAGTCATCGGAGACAAAGATAAATAATTGCAAAACCCGTTCAGTTTTTTTTAATAATTATTTTTCACTCAGAAACTTCTTCTTAAAACTCAACGGATTTTCACCCGTTACTTTTTTAAAGGTACGGTTAAAATAGGAGAGACTCTCAAAACCACACTCAAAGCATGTCTCTGTTACGTTCTTATCTAAAAGCAATAGTTTTTGTGCTTGGTTGATTCGGTAATGATTCAGAAATTCTACAAATGTTACTCTGGTTATTTTCTTGAAATAGCGGCAAAAGGCAGATTTACTCAGGTTTGTCAGATTGGCTACTTCTTCTACATCAATCTTTTGCTGGTAGTGCGTATCAATAAAATTATAAATGCGTTTCAGCCGCTCCTGCTCTTTTTTATTATGTTGATTCTCTACCGGTTTAGGATGTAGAAGAACCATCTCTTTGCTTTGTGCCAGCACCTGAAAAATGCTGAGAATTTCCAGAAACTGCTCAAAGTGTCCTAAATTCTTTAGATTTTTAAGCCTTTCTGCAAGTAATAATTTGGTTTCTTTCCCAAATGCCACACCATGTTTTGATAGTTCAAAAAGCCTGTAGACGGCAGCCAATTCCGGAATATTGGCAAAGGCATTACCCAGAAAGTCCTGCCTTATCTGTATAACTACTTTCTCGCATTCAGTTTTTACGCCATAATCAAAATTCAGGTGGGGAATATATGAACCGATAAAAACCATATCGCTCTCCTCAAATCTGGATATATGCTCACCTACATGGCGTGTGCCACTGGCGCCCTCAATATATACCAGTTCAAATTCAGGATGAAAATGCCAGTAAAACACATCATTCAGACGAGGATTTATAATAAGCCTGAATGAACTGTCAGAATCGGGAGTAAACTCTTCAAACCTTAGTTTCATACTTAAGTTGCCATTTGATTTTAACCATAATTTGTCGGTTATTCTTAATATCAAGGTAAACATAAAGATAAAATATCAATATTGTTCAAAAAACGGCAATTATTGGTGTAGAAAACCGACATAATATCGCTGTAAATTTGTATCATTATTTTAATTCAAAATATAATAAAATATGGAACATACAGCACAAACCATGATACCCACAATGGTACCAACCATGGCTCCAACACAAAACAATGCACATAAAGATATTCCGGGCAATCCATCAACCGCTACCAGCAGCGCAATCAAGTTAAGCGACCGCTCCAATGGAAATACTCTGAGGGTTTTAAGCGAAGAAGACTGGGCTTTCTGGATTCATAATGGCTATATTGTCATAAAAAACGCAGTTCCGAGAGAACAGGCGCTGGAAACTGCAAAATTCATCTGGGAGTTTGAAGAAAAAGACCCCGACAACAGAGAAACCTGGTATACACCTCCCCGTGCTGAAATGCAGATGAAAGAATTAACGGGTAGCGGTATGGTAGAAGTATATAATAATCAATATCTTTGGAATAACAGGCAAATGCAGCGGGTATATGATGCTTATGTAGATATATGGGGTACTGAAAAGCTTTGGGTAACCATTGACAGAGCCAATCTGAATTTCCCGCTACGCCCGCAGGACGAATTCAAAGGTTTCATTCACTGGGATTATGACCCCGAAACCAAACCGCAGAATGTGCAGGGTGTATTGGCTCTTGCTGACCAGACCGATGAAAACATGGGAGGCTTTCAATGTATTCCGGAGTTGTTCCGTACTTATGATACCTGGAAACTGACTCAGCCGGAAGACAGAAACCATTTTAAACCTGATATCACAGGCTTTGAAGACAAGATTGTAAAAGTAAAACTGGAAGCAGGCGATCTGATGATTTTTAATAGCAGCCAGCCGCATGGAATCAGGCCGAACCGCTCGGCAGACAAAGTACGGATTGCACAATATATCTCAATGATGCCTGCCGAAGAAGATAATGAGGGGCTCCGCCAATGGCGAATTAACTCTTGGAAAAACCGCATTGCTCCGGAAGGTTACGCTTTTCCAGGTGACCCTCGTAACTGGGAGCAAACAAAATACGGTGTGGCAGAGTTAAATGAATTAGGCGAAAAACTTTTAGGATTGAAAAACTGGTAAATATGCAAAATCAACAATTGATGACAAGTCTCAACAATGGGGTGCAAATGCCATTGTTGGGACTTGGCGTGTATGATATGTACAAGCAAGAAGCCGAACAGGCAGTTTTGTGGGCTTTAGAAACGGGTTACCGGCTGATAGATACAGCAAGTATGTACCGCAATGAAACTGAAATCGGTAATGCCGTTTATCAGAGTAAGATTGACCGTAGAGACCTTTTCATTACTACCAAAGTAAATAATGCAGACCAGGGTTACGATAAAACCCTCAAAGCCTTTGATACAAGTCTGCAAAAACTCAATCTTGATTATGTAGACCTTTATCTGGTTCACTGGCCTATTAAGTTTACGAGAAAATTTACCTGGAAAGCCCTTGAAAGACTATACCATGAGGGTAGGGTAAGAGCCATAGGTGTGGCTAACTATCTTATTCCTTTTCTCGAAGAATTGAGTCTTGAAACTACAGAAATACCAATGGTCAATCAGGTAGAATTCAGCCCATATTTGTATCTGGAAGATTTATTGAAATATTGTCAGGAACGGAAGATTCAGTTACAGGCTTATTCCCCTCTGGTACGAGGCCAGCGTATGGCTGACCCCAGGCTATTGAGCATCGCAGAGAAGTATCAAAAAACTCCTGCTCAGATTATTTTGCGCTGGGCTTTGCAATTGGGTGTTTCTACAATACCCAAATCTTCAAATCCGGATAGAATCAAAGAAAATTTTGACGTTTTTGATTTTGAAATCAATGAGCAGGATATGGCCTATGTCAATAGTTTCAATGAAAATTTCAGAGTGGTTGACGACCCTATGGAGTTGTTATAAGATTTTCTAAGGTCATTTTTCAAAAAGAATTTGAGTTGAATTTTATCGAAAGTACTAAAGGTGTCAAAACAATTCTTGTAGATAATATCGAAATAACTGATGAACTGTATCTTCTACTTTTCGGTTTGAATATTGCACATAGCTTGTCAGGTTTTTAGGAAGAAACATGCCTGCACGCCCAAAGAATTCAGAGAGAAGTACTTCGGAATCAAGGCGTAGTTTAGCTACTTTTTGTTCTATTGTCCTTTTTTTAAGGAAGACTTTCTTATAATTAGCTCACCATTGATTACTTTGGTGTAGGGTTCAAAAGAATCTTTATTAATAATGTTTTCAATCAACATACTTGCTGCTGTTTCTCCTATTTTAAAAGGGAATTGATGAAAAACAGTCAGGGAGGGTTCTATTAATGCAGCAATCAGTTCATCACCAAAGGCAACGATTCCGATTTCGTCAGGAACGCCAATGCCTCTTTCTTTCAAACCCATTATCATTTCAATACCGTTGGCGTAATGAATCGCAAAAATTCCGTCAGGTCTATGTGGCAGCTTAAGCCAGTATTCAATAGCTTTTACGGATTCATCTTTGCCGAAACTACCGTGGTAAATTAAGTCTTCATCAAGGGCAATACCATATTTTTCATGGGCTGCCCGGTATCCGTCAATCCGTGCCTTGCTAATTAGTAAATTAGTTGGCCCTGCAAGAACCGCAATCCGACGGTAACCCTGCAAAATCAGGTGTTCAGTCAACGTAAAACCACCGAGAAAATCCTGCTGAACTACCTTAGCAGTATCTACCTCGTTGCATACTCTGTCAAAGTGAACAATTGGCAAGCCTTTTTTTAACTGGAGTTTGACGTGTTCAAAAGAAGTTGTTTCTTTAGAATGACTTATGAGTAGACCATCTACCCGGCTTGTTACCAGTGCCTGTACATTGAGTGTTTCAGTATGATGTGATTCATTCGATTGACAAATCATTACCCGATAGCCCGCCTCAGTAGCTACTTTCTGGATCCCGGCCACTACACCGGCAAAAAAAGGCCTCTGGATATCCGGTATAATAACCCCAATGGTATGGGTTTCGCCTCGGTTGAGGCTTTGTGCCAGAAAATTGGGGCGGTAATCTAATTCGTTGGCAACCCTTAGAATCTCCTGTCGGGTATTTTCATTGATTTCTGTGCTATTATTTAAGGCTCTCGATACGGTAGAAGGCGATATGCCGAGGACTTTTGCTATATCTATGATAGTTGTCTGGTGTGGCTTCTTATTTGGTGAAGAGTGGCTTGTGGCAACAGTAAAATACAAATTGCAGGCTTTGCAGTATAAGCGTTGTTTGCCTCTTATAAATCCCGAACGAACTATGTTTTTTTCATCTCCGCATTTAATACATGGTGCCATTAAAAATTAGATTTTTTTTATATGATAAACTATGTAGCCTTCAGGACCCTCTTGTAACAGTTTTCGATAAGGTACAATACAATTTAGTAAGAATTTATAAATATTACAAGTTTGAATAAACTATCGGAAACGTTTCCGAAAACGAGACCGATAGTTTTTGTTTACGACTTGTTAAATTAGACAGTAAAATCTTTTTTTTATACAAAAAAATGCCTTAATATTCCTAAGTTATAACCGGAAGGTTAATGATGAAACAAACCTAAAAGCGTGAGGAGAGAATAGCAGAATTGTATTTTTTGTAGAATTATCACGTTCTGACTATTCTCTTTATTTTGACTGTATTAGATGATAAGAATAACTACCTGAAACAAAAAAGTCAGCTGTGCTGCAACACAACTGACTATAAAGCTCATCAGGATTGACGATTCTTGCTTTTCACCGAAAACCAATTCTTAAAAATGCATTCGAAAGTATGCAAAATTAGTGATTATACGAAGCAATGGATTGACTTATGAGCCAAAATCTACAAGCTGACCTAATTTTATATTCA
>CALRLN020000291.1:0-6982 GCA_943368675.1 Chitinophaga pinensis
CCCTATATTTTGAAGCAACCACGGTTATCCTTACACTTGCCCTTTTAGGACAACTACTGGAAGCAAGAGCCCATAACCAGACCAGAGGCGCCATAAAAGAATTGCTAAAACTAAGCCCTACCGAAGCCACCAGAGTCGTAAACGGCATAGACGAAAAAGTTTCGATTCATGCCATTCAGCGAGGAGATTTACTACGTATAAAGCCCGGCGAGAAGGTCCCGGTTGATGGGAAAATAACGGAAGGAGAAAGCAGTATTGATGAGTCAATGATTACAGGTGAGCCGATTCCTGTTGATAAAAACACCGGAGACGCCGTGAGTTCAGGCACTATTAACGGCAATAAATCATTTATAATGGTAGCCGAAAAAGTAGGCTCAGAGACCCTGCTCGCACAGATTATTAATATGGTGAATACCGCAGGCCGCTCAAAAGCTCCTATTCAGAAACTGGCAGATAATATTGCGGGTTACTTTGTCCCCATTGTAATGATTATAGCCCTGATTGCTTTTATTATCTGGGCTAAACTGGGACCAGAACCACAACTAAGCTATGGTCTGATCAACGCTATTGCTGTACTAATCATTGCCTGCCCATGTGCTTTGGGGCTGGCAACACCTATGTCGGTTATGGTTGGCGTTGGCAAAGGTGCGCAATCCGGCGTATTAATTAAAAATGCAGAAGCCCTCGAAAACATGGACAAAGTGAATGTCCTGATTATTGATAAAACAGGAACCATTACAGAGGGCAAGCCGTCTGTAGAAAAGATATTTGTGGAGCAATACACCGAAAACGAAATACTATCTTACATTGCTTCCCTGAATCAGAACAGTGAACATCCGCTGGCGCAGGCAATTGTCAATTGTGCCAAAGCACGTAAATTACAATGGCCGCAAGCCAAAAAATTTGAAGCCATTGCAGGCAAGGGGGTAACAGGCATAGTAGCCAATAAGCAGATTGCCCTTGGCAATAAAGCGCTTATGGAGAGTACAAAGGCAAAAGTAAACCCTGAACTTGAACAACGCATTATTGACGAACAAAAACTCGGTAAAACCGTATCTTACATAGCAATTGACGGAACAGCCATAGGCTTTGTGAGCATTAGTGATGCCATAAAACCAGATAGTAAGACCGCCATTAAGCAGTTAGTGGATGAAGGTATAGAGGTAATCATGCTTACCGGCGACAACCAGAATACGGCATCAGCAGTGGCTAAAGAATTAAACCTGTCTGCTTATAAAGCCTCCTGCCTGCCCGAAGACAAACTTAATGAAATAAAACGTTTGCAGGCCACTGGCAAAATAGTAGCTATGGCTGGCGATGGTATCAACGATGCACCCGCACTCGTACAGGCCAATATAGGCATAGCGATGGGCACAGGTACAGATGTAGCCATTGAAAGCGCACATATTACCTTAGTAAAGGGCGAATTACAAGGCATAGTAAAAGCCAAACGCCTGAGCCATGCCGTGATGAAGAATATCCGCCAGAATCTGTTCTTTGCTTTTGTCTATAACATACTTGGTATTCCGGTAGCAGCAGGTCTTTTATATCCTTTTTTCGGAATATTACTTTCACCGATGATAGCCGCCCTGGCCATGAGTTTCAGCTCAGTATCTGTGATTGGGAATGCTTTGCGTTTAAGGGGAGAGAAGATATAATTGCCGAACGTCGATTGCAGAATGTAACTTTGTTCGACATTCTGCAATTGAAAATCGAAATTCCCCTAGCTCTTAAATCGATATAAATAAGGAGCCTTATTGGCTGCCCCTGTGAATTTCTTTTCTAGCCGTTCTAATATATCCAGATCAAGAATCATTTTCTGAAAATTATTCCGCCTGAATGGTTTATCCAGAATTGTTTCGTATAAATCCTGCACCTCTTTCATTGTAAAAGTTTCCGGCAGCAGATTAAAGCCTATCAGTTTGTGGTTCAGCATCAACCGCAGGCTTTCAAGGGCTTTGGTTACAATCTCGGCATGATCAAATGCCAATGGTGGCAACTCTTTAATATCAAACCACTCGCAGGTCTCATCCAGTTCTGAACATACCGGTACAACTTTATGAATATCTACAAGTGCATAATAACCTATCGAAATAAAACGGCGTTCGAGCCACTTTACATCAGCAAGAGTTAAACCCTGCTTTGAGAAAGTATCTTTATGAAACTCCATTACCTCCTGCATCAGCCCGGGCGACGAACGCTCAAGGCTGCCGAAAACCCTGAATTGCTCCAGATAAATATCCCGTATGCCTGTGCGCTCGGCAAGTATCCTCAGGGCAGCATCGTCCAGGCTTTCATTCTGCAATATAAAGCCACCGGGCAACATCCAGATACTTTTCAGCAACTTGATTTTAGGCAATAAAACCCGTAACTGTCTGTTATGAAACCCGAAAATAACACAATCGATAGAGACTTGTTCTATATAATCTTCTTTGTCCAATATGTTCATTATTCGCTTGCCTGGTGTTTTGTAAAATAACACAGAAATCTGCTTTCCGGCTAATTTTTCTGAATTGCGTACTATTTGTTCTCAGATTGTTACAAAAATAGTCAAAATTTCATTATTGTCTAATTTTTAGACAATAAATCTTGTTTTCTATTTTTTATGTACACACATTTGTAACGGAAAAGAATTTTGCCCTGACACTCCCCTGTTTGCAGAACTACTCATCTTGAAAAAGAACCGAAAAAACTATAAACAACATATCAGGCAAGCTGCATTTTCCGTCAACAGCGCAAACAAGGCATTAACCGCCGCCAGATTAAATCAAAAAATTATTCAACATGATGAAACGCTTAAAAACATTTACTCTTCTTTTGGCTATGCTGCTCCCCTACGCATGGGTGCAGGCTCAGGTAAAAAAGGCCAATTTGCTGGTTTTCAGCAAAACTGCCGCTTTCAGACACGCCTCTATTGAGGCAGGTAAAAAAGCACTGGCAAAAATGGCCGCCGAAAAAGGTTTTAACGTAAGTTTTACCGAAGACGCTGAGGCCTTTAACGAAACTGACTTAAAGAAATACAATGCCGTTTTGTTTCTTAATACCACAGGCGATGTATTGAACGACAAACAGCAGGCGGTCTTCGAGCGCTTTATTCAGGCAGGTGGAGGCTATGTGGGTATCCATGCAGCTACTGATACCGAATACGAATGGCCGTGGTATGGCAAACTGGCCGGGGCTTATTTTCTTGACCACCCGATGGTGCCAAGCAATGTACAAAAGGGTAAATACAGCGTGGTACAAAAAAACCATTGGGCTACACTAGGTATGCCTGATGAATTTGAAAGAAGTGACGAGTTTTATAGCTTCAAAGATATTTCTCCAAAAATCAATGTTCTACTCACCATTGATGAAAAAACATATCAGGGCGGTAAAAACCCTGACTACCATCCAATGAGCTGGTATCAGGAATTTGATGGCGGTCGCTCATTTTATACAGCTATGGGGCATACAGACGAAACATACGTTGAGCCTCTGTTCCTTAATCACCTTTATGCGGGTATCAACTATGCAATGGGTGGGCCAAACCCTAAACCTTTAAATTACGCCAATGCCCGTCCGGAAGAAAACCGCTTTGCCAAAGTGATTCTGGAAGAAAAACTGAACGAACCTATGGAACTGAGCGTGTTGAACGACGGGCGGATTCTGTTTATTGAGCGTAAAGGAGATGTAAAAATCTATAATACCAAGACCAGACAATTAAAAACCATAGCTACTATACCAGTAAGTATTAAATATAAAAATAAAGAGGGTAAGGAATCGATGGGTGAAGATGGTTTGATGGGACTCGGGAAAGACCCGAATTTTGCACAGAATCACTGGATATACCTGTATTATTCAATACCCGAGGAATCGAAAAATATCCTGACCCGTTACGAATTGAAAGGAGACGAACTGGTGCTTTCATCGAAAAAAGTATTGCTGGAAGTGCCCACTCAACGTGAAGAATGTTGCCATACGGGCGGCTCAATTGCCTGGGATAAAACAGGGAATCTTTATCTTTCAACGGGCGATAATACCAATCCGCATGGTTCAAACGGCTATAGCCCGAGCGACGAAAGACCGGGCAGGGAATCATGGGATGCACAGAAATCTTCTGCCAATACGAACGATTTAAGAGGTAAAATCATCAGAATAAAACCTACTGCCGATGGCGGTTATACAATACCGGAAGGCAATCTTTTCCCGAAAGGTACTGCGGGCACTCGTCCGGAAATCTATACGATGGGTCATAGAAACCCATTCAGAATATCGGTCGATAACAAAACCGGATTTGTATATTGGGGGGAAGTTGGCCCGGATGGCGCCAAACCTGCCGACGACAGAGGCCCGGCCGGACACGATGAGGTAGGACAAGCCCGCAAAGCAGGTAACTTTGGCTGGCCGCACTTTGTTGCCGACAATAAGGCCTATAACAAATACGATTTTGCCAATAATAAATCATTAGAGAAATGGGACGTTAACGCCCCTACCAACACTTCGCCAAACAACACAGGGCTGAAAGTACTGCCTCCGGCACAAAAGGCTTTTATCTGGTATCCGTATGCCGCTTCAAAAGAATTCCCTCTGGTGGGTAGCGGCGGAAGAAACGCCATGGCAGGGCCTGTATTTTATTCGGATAACTTCAAAACAGCACAACGGGCATTTCCGAAATACTACGATGGCAAACTGCTGATTTACGAGTGGATGCGCGGCTGGATAATGGCCGTTACGATGGATAAAGACGGCAATTATGTATCGATGGAGCGCTTTATGCCAAGCTATAAATTCAGCAACCCGATGGATATGGAATTTGCCGAAAACGGCGATTTATATATGCTTGAATACGGCTCAGGCTGGTTTACAGGCAACGACGATGCACGTCTGATCCGTATTGAATACAATGGCGGTAACCGCAAACCACAAATAGCTGTAGCTGCCAATCAGATGGGTGGCGCTGTGCCATTTAACCTGAAACTCAGCTCAAAAGGCTCAAGCGATGCAGATGGTGACGCTTTGAAATATACCTGGCAGATTACCTCTAAAAATGGTTTCAGCAAAGTTATCAGTACACCTGAGGCCAGTCTGACATTAACCAAACCGGGTGTCTATAAAGCTACGCTTACGGTAAATGATGGCAAAGGAGGTACTAACTCGCAATCGCTTGAAGTAGTGGCAGGTAACGAGCCTCCGGTATTGAGCTTTGATATGCCTAAAGGTAACAAGTCGTTTTATGTAGCTAATAAATCGTTTGAGTACGATATTAAAGTAAAAGATAAAGAAGACGGAACGCTGGATAACGGAATAGACCCTGAAAACGTAGCTGTAAATATTGACTACCTGGCTGAAGGGTTTGATAAAGTTGCCATTGCACAGGGACACCGCTCAGCTGATGCAGGTGCAGCTTTTGCCATAGGCAAAAAACTGATTGATGCCAGCGATTGCAGAGCTTGCCATAGTGTTGAGAAAAAATCTATCGGGCCTGCTTACCGTGAGGTAGCCATGAAATACAAAGGCGATAAAGAAGCCGTTGACCGTCTGGCAAAAAAAGTAATCAGTGGCGGTAGTGGTGTATGGGGAGAAACAGCTATGGCCGGGCATCCGCAAATCTCAACTGCCGATGCAGGCGAAATGGTAAAGTATATTCTGAATATTGCCAACGAAAAGCCAAAAGCAAAGTCATTACCACTAAAAGGTAAATACACAGCTAAATTACCAGCCAACGACAAGGGCAAAGGAATATATATTGTAAGAGCTGCTTACGAAGACCAGGGGTCAAACGGTTTACCTGCCTTGAAATCCGAACAAACATTTACTCTAAGAAATGCGGTATTGGGTGCACATGATTTTGATAGATATGAAGATGTGAACAAGATGTCATTCAGCGGCCGTAATCTGGCTATGCCAGCCAAATCAGGTGCTTATATGGTGCTGAATCAGGTAGACCTGAGCGGCATTACAGAATTACAGATACAGGCTATGGCACCGAAACCACAGGTAAATGCCTTAGGCGGTAAAGTAGAATTACGTCTGGATGGCCCTAAAGGCAAACTGGTAGGAGAATCGGCCTATCTGGAGCCTTCAGAAACCATGAGTATGACACCTAATATTCTGAAAGTGCCGATAGGCGCTGTAGAAGGTATGCATGATATATATGTGGTATTTGTGAACCCGAAAGCCGAAAACGGCACGCTGATGATTGTGACAGGTCTGGAATTTAAACTCAACCTGCCCGAATAATCAGAATGATATTGATACAGGTGCCTTGCCGGAAGCAGGCACCTGCTACTACCCTTGCAATACCAAATGAAAAGAATAACCGTTGATAACTATAAAAAGTCAGTAAACAAGGTAGCGGCAAACAAATCCGTAGCAATGGGAATGACCTTTGAAGGCAAAAAGCAATAATTTTATATTTAATCTCAAAAATCAGAATCAATGAAAAACCTAAAGTCAGTTTTAACATTCGTTGTATTAATGGCCGCCATGTCAATGGCAAAAGCACAGGTTAACCAGAATTTCTTCGTGGGCAACTGGGAAGTATTAGTAAAAGGCACACCACAGGGTGATGTAAAATTACCTATGTCTTTTGAGTTAAAAGATGATAAACTGGTGGGTAAAGTTACCAACCCTGAAACCAAAGAGGTAGCCACTATGACTTCAGTTGAACTTAAAGGCGAAGAGCTTTTTGCCGCTTTCTCGGCAGGTGGTTATGATTTAACAATGGTAATCTCTAAAAAAGATGAAGAGCGTTTTGTAGGAAAACTGATGGATATGATTGAGGTAGAAGGCACAAGGCTAAAGTAAAATGCTAATGGAATAATCAGGAAACACCTTTAGGCAATAGCTTAGAGGTGTTTCTTATTGAGTGCCTGTGTCTAGTCCTAAATAGGCGATACACTTATTTAGATTTAAAATACTAATTTAGGGAATCCAATTGGGAGTTTTCAGTTGGATTCTTTTTTTTATAAGTTCGGATTTTTATTTGACTTTGCTGATGCAT
>CALRLN020000292.1:0-6943 GCA_943368675.1 Chitinophaga pinensis
ATATTGGCTCTGATTTCCAATAGTGCAAACCCAAAGATTTTCTTTGGAATGTTATTGTTTTGCCTTGTCTCAATCAGGATTAAACAAATCTATAAAAAAATGGCTATTTGCTTGAAAAACAACATAGAAGACGACTTGTAGGCGTCTCCGCAGGCCCATCCAAACCAAAACACCTGAACCGAGCAGCCATATTTCAACAAGAAAAATGGAGCAAATCTATTTCATTACCACCCAAACACATCATAAATCATACAACATACTGGCAACCCCAATCACTAATTCACTCAATCACTCCATAAACTCCCACGCACTCTGATACGTCCCCAATCCCTCGGCATACCCGATAAAATCAGCATAAAACGGAAACGATGCCAGCGTGGCGCTATCGCCGATAATCACCAGTTTCTTACGGGCCCGTGTCATCGCCACATTCATCCGCCGTATATCTGACAGGAAACCGATACTACCCTCTGCATTACTCCTCGTCATACTTATATACACAATATCCCGTTCCTGTCCCTGAAAACTATCAATCGTATTCACCGAGATTTTAGACAGAAACTCCTGCAAATCCGGCGACTGCTCCAAAGCAGACTGTAACAGGTTGATTTGTTGTTTATAAGGAGAAATAATAGCAATCGTCGGGAAATTCTCAGCCTTGTAATGGCCTTTTAGCTGTGCTACCAACAAATTAAGGTGCTTAAATAAAAAGAGAGCCTCTTCAGGGTTCGTCGTACTTGTCCCCTCCAGTTTCTCATCAAAGCTGCAACCCGCCGTATCTACAAAGGCAATAGGGGTGTCGGCATCAAACAATAAATGCCTTGCTACAGCCGCATTGGCTTTCAGGCGGTTTTCATAAAATACTTTAGACGAAAAACCCATAATATGCTCATGCATACGGTATTGCTCTTCCAGTAAAACCACAGCTTGCGGGTGCAAAGCCACCAGTTTTTCGAGTAGGGTAGTGGCAAGCCCCTGTTTTGCTGCCTCATTTGATTTAATAGTAGGCGGGAGCTGACAATGGTCTCCGGCCAGCACTACTTTCTGTGCTTTCAGAATCGGTATCCAGCAGGCGGGTTCAAGGGCTTGTCCGGCCTCATCAATAATCACCGTCTGAAACTTCAGATTCCGTATCGTATAATTATTAGCCCCCACCAGCGTAGCCGTTATCACCTGCGCTTTAGCCACAATATCATCTATCATATACTGCTCCGAATTTCCCACCTCTTTCATAATCTTGTGCGCCTCATCAAAAAGCAGTTTTCGCTGATCACGCTCCGACTTCCCGAAATTGCGCTTATACTTATGCGCCATATTCTTAAATTCCTGCGCCTGTTTTTTCAGCCTTTTGGCTTCTTTCATTAGTGGGTGGTCAGTCATCTTACTATCCAGCGTCAGCGACATCAACCGCTCAGTCACCTTGGCCGGATTCCCCACCCGTACCACATTCAGGCCTTCCAGATGCAGTTTCTCGCTCAATAAATCCACAGCCGTATTGCTCGGCGCCACCACCAATACCTGCTTATGATCTTTATGAACCAGCGCTTTAATGGCCTGCACCAGCGTAGTGGTTTTACCCGTACCCGGAGGCCCATGCACAATCGCCAGTTCATTAGCCTGTAAAATTTTCTCCACTGCCCCCGTCTGTGATTCATTCAGATTCCGGGCAAAAAACTGCGGTTTTTCAGTGTCAAAAGTAGGCGCTTTGTCACCAATCAGTATATCTACCAGTTTGCCCTCATTCTTCTCTGCTATGCCCGATGCCTGTTTAAGGGCATCCAGCATTTCATCATAGCTGTTATCATCAAAAAGCACATCTACACCCAGTTTCCCGTCACGGCTCCACTCCGGCAATTCGTCAGTGCGTAGCGTAATTTTCAGTCTATTATTATTATGCCACGATATGGTACCTTCCACCCTGTCATTTGCCGCATCATGATTACTGAACAGCACCGCAGGCATCCCAGTCCGCAACTGATGGGAAACATCCTGATGCGTAGTGCGTTCCACCTCCACCGTCAGATAATCTCCCCGGCTCATTTCCATGCCTCTGATAGCAATCGGATACCAGCTCAATCCGTTGGCTCTGCGCTCGGCTACCGAACTCCGTTCTGTCAGTTTTATATATTGATTGTGGTCTTCTTCCCGCTCAATCCTGAGCAAATCCAGTAATTTTTTGAAGTAATTCATCCCGCAAAGATACGTACCAAAAGCGGTTTAATGGTATAAGAATGCATAAAGACTATTTCCTGATTTCTGAAAGGGGGGGGATTTTAGAAACAGCCTGAATTATATAATAAAAGCGGATAAGTAAAAGGAAAATATTAATTGCCATTAAAACTTTAAACCACGAATAGCACTAAGTTAAAAACACCCGGTTTCACTAAGTTTAGAGCGGTATACTTAGTGAAACTCTGTGCAAAACTCCGAGTCACTCCGTGGTAAAATATTGTTAATTAATTTCGTAGGTATGCTTAATTAAATCTTCGTTAATAAATAATTTCATCAGCACTATTATCCCAGCCGATTCTCAATATCCATTTGCACATGAAGCACACGGATAATCTCAGTAATTCCATCCTGACTCAACCGATAAAAGATATAGCGCCTGCCGTAGAGCAATTATTTATATCCATCTCTTACATAGTCTATAGATTTTCCGGTTATGCTGCCCTTGTCCAGGTTGTCAAAGTATAAAAGTAAACCACCGATATATTTTTCTGCTTGTTCAATAGACCATTCATGAATTGTATACTCCCATATATCCTCCAGGTCATTTTGGGCTAGCCTTGAGATCCGATACTCAGGCATTTTTCTGGCGCAGTTTAGCCTGAAATTCCCTGGGATTAAAATCTTCAACAAACCCGCTCTGTTCTCCGTCAATCAATGCCCGTTTCAGGGCTTTTAGCTTCTCTTCCTCCTGTTCTAACAACCGCAGTCCGGCACGTATTACCTCACTGGTCGATGCATAGCGCCCCTCTTCAATCTGATTTTGAATGAAAGAATCAAAATGTAGACCTATGGATATTGACGTATTTTTGCTCATGATAATAATTTAGTTATGGAGCCTGTTTAAACTTATTTGCGGTTCGCCGCTGCGATTTGGATTAGAAAATGGTATATTTTGACTACGACTGCTTCATTTATTTTCACCGTAGCTCTGCTACGATTCAAATAAATGAATTGTCTCGTCTAAAATCTATTCATTTTCATCAATAAATAAAAAGTTTAAACAGGCTCATGATAACAAATATACCAAAAATTGGTAAAAGATGTTTCAATTTTTTATCAATCTATATCTGTCAAAAGAATATCAGCTATTCTAAAAGCAATTAAAAAGTCTTATTTTCTGAATATAGAAAGAATAAAGCTATTTGTCCTTTATCCGCTCCCACCGGAGAGGACCGGAAACAATCTGCTCCTGCCCTGAAGACAATCACTTATCCTCCACCGCCTCATAATGCAGTTTCCACCCTTTACCGCTTACAGACTCATTGGTCACAAACCATACCAGCACCTTGTTATACCAGCTCGTAATAATTGGCGGAATATCCGGGCCGCTGAAAATAGCCAGAATCGGATGATGCGTGCCATCGTCGGCAAAGAAATACACCTGATCTATTTTTGCTTCTGTGTCAAACTCTTCAAAATTAATTCTGATTCTCTTTCCGGCGGGCACCTCAATCAGCCATTTGCAACTACTGCGGTTGGCATAATTTTCTGCACCGCTGCCATCTGCAATATAGCCTTCTGTACCCTTTACCAGAATCTGATCCTGACAATATAATCCACTCGAATCAATCGCCTGCGCCTCATAATACAGATATGTATTTTTATCCTTAAATGCTTTCGTGGCAAAATTCACCTTGAAGGAATCGGCCCTGAAAACAAAAGGCTGCGATAGTTGCGCAGCAGTCAGCGTAGTATCCCTTGATTTGTCCTGCTGAAAAATCGACAGATTCACCGTATTTTTTGTTAGCAGAGGCTGTGATAAAATAAGCTTGTAGTCAGGATATTTACCCACTGGTGCAACAGCAAAACTTAGTTCTCTGGCACCTTTCTGCCACAGAGGAAGATAAGCCTTTGTCTGCGAAAAACGGGTAGGTGAGGTATTGGTTTCAATATAATGCTTAAGATTGGCAACGTTGATAATACCGGCTCCTAATTTGCCATGATACAGCGAATTATACTGGTCAACAGGCTGGGCGGTATTCTTGAGCAGACGGTCAAAATCCTGCGATTTTAACTCAGGATAAGCCGCCATAAAGGCAGCTATAACTCCACCCACAATAGGTGTAGCCGCCGATGTGGCCGATATATACTTATTAAACCCGGCTTCCAGAGGGTAGCTGGTGGCAATAGAATCAGCAGGGGCAGCTATATCAACAAAACTACCGTAGTTAGATACTGAGTACTTGCGCTTCTTTCTGTCAGTGGCAGCCACCGCAATTACCCACGGATACGCCGAGGGCATCTGTGGTTTATCAGCATAAAAATTACCGGCAGACCCCACAATCAGGGTACCCTGACTCTGGGCTTTTTTAAGAATATTCTCTTTTTCCAGATCAAACGTGCCTCCGCTCCAGCACGTAATAATCATATCAGCTTTAAGAGCCAAAGCATAGTCAATACCGCTATAACCATCCACAATATAGTTACTTTGCCGTGAATCAGAAGAGGTTTTAACAGGTATAATCTTAAAACTGGTGCCTGAGCTGCAAAGTTTTAAAATAGTTTGCACAAGAATCCCGGCTACTCTTGTGCCATGCGAAAAACGGTTAATGTTCTGCGCCGGAGGATTAACATCGGCGTCGTTATCAGAAAAATCCCAGCCGTATACATCGTCAGTTTTTCCATTCTTATCATCATCAATACCATTCCCCGGTATCTCCCCCGGATTCTTGTAATAATAGGGCTTCAGATAAGCATTATTGAGGTCAAAGGCATCATCAACCACAGCAATAACGAGGTCTTTCCGGGCATTCATCAGCTTAAAATCAGCCTGAATCCCAATCTGTTCCCAGGCCCAGGCATTCTTGTCGGTCTGCGAAAAAGAAAATGAGTATGTCCCAAGAAATGCCTGCAATGCAAGGCAGGCTCTGATAATCCGTTGATTAATCAATGATTTAATATTTATTATCTACCGTATGTTTTTCTTCTCCGCCTTGTTCTCCCATAGAATAATCGCTTAATCCGGCTCCCTGCCCCATATGCATGGGTACTCTGCCACGCAAATCAGGCAGTGCAAAGGTGGTCTGTCCATTACCGCCATAATAAGTACCCAGCAAGGCAAATAAGGCGGTGTTTTGCGAAATCGAAATGAGCTGCCCATCGCATGGAAACCATGACTTAGGTGCAAAATTATAAGGATATATGGTTATTTCTCCTATAAATGCATTTAAATCATCTCTCTGCGGAAATAGTCCCTGTGTAGCAATACAAAAATTAAGTGCAAGATAAGGCTGATGGTTGTCAAGGTCTGCAATGGGTTTAGGCCCCGTATTTACCCAGTTATTGTTATCCCAACTCAATAGTTGTCCTTGTGCAGTACCGGCATTAAGTTTAATAGTATTAGAAACTATGCTGATAGGCGCATTAGCATTGAGGGCAGAAACATCCCCGAGCGACTGCCAGGCATAGCCTGTCCAGTAATAAAAGCCCTTTGCCTGATTATTACCTGTATTATAAATTAACAGCCCTTCGGTCGGGTTTCCGACCGGACTTGCAGCGGCCAGACTGGCGGTCAGGCTGATTTGCGGAACAATCACTCCGTTATTGGTAGAATTAGCCCTGAGGCTTGCTTCACTATAGCCTGGCGTAATGGTTACCGATTGCGCATAGGCCATGTTTACCAGGCACAAAAGCACCACAAAACCATAGCAAAAAGAGTTGATGTATTTTTTCATGAATATAAGCTTTCAGGTTTTATGCGCTCAGTATTTATTTTCAAATGAATGACTTTCTACCCCTCCGGTTTGTCCTAGTGTATAATTGCTTAGCCCGGACCCCTGCCCCTTGTGCATAGGTACTCTGCTTCGTAAATCAGGCAGACCGAATGTCGTTTCGCCGTTTCCGCCATAGACAGTCCCTAGCAAGGCAAATAGCGCCGTGTTCTGGCTAACAGACAATATCTGTCCATTACAAAGCGCCCAGCCTTTTGGCGCAAAACTAAAGCCATACATGGCAATTTCTCCTAAAAACGGCTCATCAGCATTTTGCGAAGGGTATATCCCCTGTAAAGCAATAGAAAAATTAATGGTCAGATAAGGCTGAAGATTATTAAGATTAACTGTTGGATAGGGGTTCGGATTAGTGTTTACCCAGTTGTATCCATCCCATGTCAGTAATTGCCCCGCAAGTGTGCCGGCATTAAGCTTAACCGTATTCGACTCAATAGTAATGGGCGCTGTTGCGGCAAGCGGTGTTCCGTTTCCTAATAATTGCCAGGCGCTGCCTGTCCAGTAATAAAAGCCTTTTGGTTGATTATTGCCCGAATTATAAATCAGCAGCCCTGCCGCCGGATTATTAACCGGGCTTGCAGAAGCTAAATTATTAGTCAGTGTTACCTGCGATATCAGTACACCATTATTAGTCGATGTGGCCGTAATACTGGGTTGATTGTCACCGGGAGTAATGGTTGTGGATTGCGCATTAACTAGGCTGATTGCGCTAAGGTAAAATACAAACCCGGCAATCAGTATTTGTAGGTATCTTTTCATAGAACGAGTTTTTGATTTTTGATCAAAATTGTCTTGTTTTTTTAAAAATATCCTAGGAATACCCGAATTATCAGCCTTAATTTTTATCGAAGGAAAAATATTGAATGGATGGAGAGATTATTATCTGACTATCTGGTGCAACAGTACCCTTTTCTCAATATTTATTATCTACAGTAATTGTTTCAACGCCTGCCCTTTGCCCTATATCATAATATTCTAATCCA
>CALRLN020000293.1:0-6934 GCA_943368675.1 Chitinophaga pinensis
GTGGTAGTAGCCAATATGAGAAAAACCTATTATGATTGGGAAAGTGCCGACCTGAGCCGCAAGGCATCACTGAGTTTACTTAAACTGACCCCGGATGGAAGCCTTACGAATCATGGAGAATATGAGTTTGAGGGTATTTTACCTAAAAGCCTTGCCTTCGACCAGAGTGGCAAGAACCTTGCCGTGACAGTGTATGATTATTTTAATTATGGCAAACATTTTGGAGGTATCGAGTTCTGGAAAGTAAAGCAAGGTGACAAGCCAAGCCTGCAAAAACAGGATTTTAAGTTATTTCTGTCAAGAGGTTGTCATGCTGTAAGAGTTGTTAAATAGCTTGCTGATGCCAGATTATATTTATAAAGATTGATTGTTGTTTAATGCACAATCAATCTTTGTTTTTTTTAACCAATCTGTATATTGCATATAGATTTTATTAATTTTAAGCCATATTTATTCACCCCTCAAAATCACTATTCAACACAAATACTATGGAACGTAGAAATTTTATCAAAGGCTCGTTTTCAATGGCCGGAATGGCAGGTGTATCTGCAGCGCCTTTTATCAGCAAACTGAATATAGCATCAGAGAAAAATAATTTCAAAATGAATTATGCACCTCACTTTGGTATGTTCAAAAACTCGGCAGGAGAAGACCTGATTGACCAGTTGAAATTTATGGCCGACAATGGTTTTAAGGCATTGGAAGACAACGGCATGATGGGGCGCACACCTGAAATGCAAACCAAAATTGGTGAAGCTATGGCGAAGCTGGGCATTGAGATGGGCGTTTTTGTAGTTGACAAGGGTGGTAATGGCGCTAATACATTGGCCGCAGGTAAGAAAGAAAATATTGAAATATTTCTGAATGGTTGCAAACGCACGGTTGAAGTAGCCAAGCGTTGCAATGCTAAATTTGTAACGGTTGTACCCGGTGATTTTGAGAGAAATCTGCCCATAGGTGTGCAAACAGGCCATGTGATTGATGCCTTGAGACGTGGTGCTGAAATATTAGAGCCACATGGCATTGTGATGGTACTGGAGCCATTGAGTGATTCGCCTAATTTGTTTTTACGCACATCTGACCAGACCTACGAGATTTGCCGTGGTGTAAACAGCCCATCTTGCAAGATATTGTTTGATATATATCATATGCAAAAGAACGAGGGGCATATTATCCCTCATATCGACTGGACCTGGAACGAAATAGCCTATTTCCAGATTGGGGATAATCCGGGTAGAAAAGAACCTACAACCGGAGAGATTAACTATAAGAATATTTTTAAACACGTTTATCACAAAGGTAAAGCTGAAGGAAGGACTTTTATCTGGGGTATGGAGCATGGCAATGCCAAACCAGGCAAAGAAGGTGAGCAGGCTTTGATTAAAGCTTATCAGGAATCTGATAGTTTTGAAGTATAGAAAATCCTTGTCTGAACTTTGATTTAACTGATTAAAATGATTTCGCTGATTTTAGTAATCATTCAATCATTTAAATCAAAGTTAAAGACGAATCACCTACACCAGCCCCATTTCCTTTATAGTCTCCAATACGCCATTTTCATTATTGCTATATTTAGTAACAAAATTGGCCACTTCCAGTATTTTTGGATGAGCATTCTTCATGGCATAGCTGTATCTGCCTGCTGTCATCATTTCGATGTCGTTCAGGTAGTCGCCAAAAACCATTGTTTCTTCAAAAGAGATATTATATTGCTCCTGAATCTTCTTGATGGCTGTACCTTTGTTGGCTCCCCAGTCGCTTATATCCAACCATAATTTGCCTGCTATGGCTACTTTATACTCTTTTTCAAAGGCTTTAAAATGCAGATAGCTATTGGTCTCCGAATCATTAAAATCGCAGATTGTTACTTTCAATACAGTATCCTCAACTTTTGTTAAATCGTCGACTACCTCCATTCTTTTGAAATACTTTCCGACTTGTTGTAAAAAGCGTTCATCAGTACTTTCCACATAGGCTGAGTTTTTAGCGCTCAAAGTCACATAAGCATTGGGGATTGTTCTGCCTATTTCTATAAATTTATTGGCAGATGCCTTGTCTAATGAATCAATATGTACCTGCTCGTTGCGATACACCACATAAGAACCATTATCAGCCAGAAAAACCAGATTATCTTTTATTCTGTCGAATTTATCGACCAGATTATAATATTGCCTGCCGCTGGCTATCGCAAATTTTATTCCATTAGCCGCCAGTTTCGGTTCCAGTTCCCAGAACTCCTCATTCAGTTGCCCCTGGTCGTTCAGAAGCGTACCATCCATATCGCAAACTATTAGTTTAATCATTTCTTTGGTTGTGTTTTTTTTGATGGGCAAAGATAGGGATTTAGCAGTTGTCACGAACTGTGATTTACCTGATTTTATGATTTATCTGATTTTGAAAATACAGTTTTAATCCAACTTTACTAAGTTCTTTCTAAGCAATTTCAGCGAAATCAGGTTAATCAGTTAAAACGGTCCGCCATCGCGGCACATTTCAGACATTTTCCTTACCTTTGGCTAATCTCAAAACCATCTCAACATCATGGCAAAAACCAAAACTCATGAAACTACTGTTAAAGTCAGCGATTTTCTGGATTTGATTGCTGATGAAAAGAAAAGGGCTGATGCCTACCAGCTATTAGAAATTATGCAGAGCCAGACCGGAATGGAGCCTAGAATGTGGGGGCCCAGCATCATAGGCTTCGGTATTTATTATTATAAATATCCAAGCGGCCATTCAGGTGATGCGCCTCTGGTTGCGTTTTCGCCACGTAAAGAAGCCATTGTTCTATACACAGGGTTGGACCCCGACAAAAGAGAAGATGTGCTTCAGAGGCTTGGCAAGCATAAATCTGGCAAAGGCTGTATTTATATAAAAAAGTTAAGTGATGTAAACCCTGATGTGGTGAGAGAAATGATTGACCAATCAGTAAGAAATACCCGTGCAATGGATGTCTCGTCTGGTTAATATATGGATAATCTGCACATTCGACCCATCGGGGCTCACGAGCCGATTCCTTATGATTTGTTATTGTCTGCCGACCCATCCGAATCGGCATTAGGAATATATCTGCCCTATGCCACTATTTATCTTGCCTTTATTAATGATGAACTTATAGGCCAGTACGTTCTGCTCCCTATTGAACCCGATGCCATTGAAATAAAAAATATAGCAGTAGCAGATGCATGGCAGGGTAAGGGCATAGGCAAACAACTGCTGAAAGATGCCATCAGAAGAGCTACCGATGCCGGATATAAGACCCTTAGCATAGGTACTTCTAATGCCAGTATCGGGCAATTATATCTGTATCAGCAGCAGGGTTTTGAACTTTCTGGCCTCAAAATGGATTTCTTTATAGATAATTATACTGAACCCATCTACGAAAATGGCATTCAGTGTAAACATATGCTCATGCTGACAAAGGTATTACAATAATGACGACAACGACTTACACCATCAGTGAGGTAAAACCTGAAGAACATGATATATTGCTTGATATATGGGAAGCGTCTGTACGGGCTACCCACCATTTTCTGAAAGAAGATAACATACTGTTTTTTAAACAGTCTATTTACGAACATAAATACTTTGAGTCTGTTAATCTGACCTGCGTGCGTGATGAAGACGATAAGATTCTGGGTTTTATGGGTACTGAGGCTGACAGACTCGAAATGCTGTTCATTCACCCTGATTATATTGGCAAAGGCATAGGCACAGCCCTGATAAACTATGCTTTAGATATAGTAAAGGTAACCAAAGTTGATGTAAACGAGCAGAATGATAATGCCTGCCTTTTTTATTCACATCATGGTTTTAAGGTTGTAGCTTACTCAGAATCAGACAGTACAGGACAGCCTTTTGCTATTTTGCACATGGAATTGGGATAAATCATAATGGCTAAAGCTGGTGAAAATGCCAGGCATTCCAACCTTTTGCTCTTTATTGGTATCATTAAAAGAAAACTCTATGAAAAGACTTCTCCCCTTTCTTCTGATTGTATTTCTTGCAGGCTGCCAGGATAAAAAGACCATTACCCCGGCTTCTGAGATTGTCGGTAAATGGCGACTGGTATCTTATTGCCAGCCATCGGGTGGTTTAATTTCCGGTTGCCTACCCAAAGTTGTGCCTGATAACAAAGCTGTTTATGTCGAATTTTCTTCTAAAGGTACGTACAATGAAACCTATAAAAATACCATTCCTGCCGAATATGCCTTTTTGGGTTGCGGCGGAGGTTCTTATGAATTAGAAGATAAAAACGTAAGAATCAAAGCCCTGTGTATGTCTTCAACAGCTGGCATGTTAGTTGAAATCAGTTCTATAAGCAAACAAAAACTAACCCTGAAAACCTATCACATTGGTGAATTTGTGTTTGTGAGAGAGTAGTTTTTTATGATTTTTGTCAATACGCCGACGATTTTATGACTATTAATTTCCCGGCCGGACTGCCCGTATCTCACCCGTAATAGAGCGCATCATGTTCAATGATGGTATATTACCTGCACAATCAGGATTTATTTTTCATATTTTATATCATGAACCTGTTTTATTTTTCCAGACTTTTTTGTATCTTTATTTGATGTATTGCTTTGACTATTATTCTTCTCTGCTTCGATGAAAGGCAACAATTTGAGAATGGGATGTGATGGCGGATACTGAGTTTCGCAAAAACTACGGATAATGAATGCGTTTGAATGAACAATCCACTTGTCGCTTGATGAGTGCCAGGATTTTTTTTCATTTAAAAGCAAATAAAATGCCCAATTTAACAAAAGGCCAGGAGGCTTTAACACACAACAACGAACCGGAAGCTGTGATTAAGCCGGTATTACCCCCCATTCCAATCAGCAAAGACCTCATTACGGATGCTGGCTTAACGATGCTCAGGCAAAATGCTGATACGGCTCTAGCTGGTGATTTACTCATTGTAAAATCAGCTAACAGATGGCTTGTAGAGGCTAAGAATCAACCTAAACCAAAAATGCTCTTTGATGAATTCTGGTTTGAAGGCGAACTCTGTATTCTGTTTGCAGATACCAATCTCGGTAAGTCGATTCTTGCTGTGCAGATTGGCAACAGCATTAGTAAAGGCGAGGCCATAACGGGTTTCAGACTGGATGCAGAGAAACAGATGATCCTTTACTTTGATTTCGAGCTATCGTTCAAGCAGTTTGAAAACCGTTACTCAGAAGACTTCGAGAATCATTATCATTTCGACGACGATAATTTTCAAAGAATTGAGTTGAATCCTGAGGCGGTGATTCCGGACAAGCAAAGTTTTGAAGATTTTCTGAGCAAATGTCTTGAAAATAAAATTGTACAACTGAATGCAAGGGTGCTGATTATTGATAATCTGACGTATCTGAAAAATGAAACAGAAAAAGCCGGAAATGCCTTTCCGCTGATGAAACACCTGAAACTGCTCAAAACAAAGTATAATCTCTCAATACTTGCGCTGGCTCATACCCCTAAGCGGGATTTAACCAAGCCCATTACGCAGAATGACTTACAGGGCAGCAAGGCGCTGATGAGTTTCACGGATTCTTCGTTTGCCATAGGTGAAAGCCAGCAGGATAAAGGAATACGGTACATCAAGCAGATAAAAGTACGGCAGAATGAGTTTATTTATGATGCAGAAAATGTGGCTGTTTGCCAGATAAATAAACCAGTGAATTTTCTACAATTTGAACTGATGGGCTTCGGCAAAGAAAGAGACCATGTAAGAGAGGTGTCTGACAAAGACAAAGAACAACGACAGTTAGATGCACTCGCATTAAGCAAGCAAGGTGTAGCTAATACAGAGATTGCCCGCAGAATGGGTGTTAGTGAGAGTACGGTAAGACGCTGGCTAAAAAAAGTAACAATGGCAAATTAGGTATTCGTCGCTCTCGTCGCATTCGTCGTCTATGACGAGGCGACGAATACGACGAACAAGTTCAGCCAGAAATATTAACGTAATCAAAACAGTGATTGATGGCACATATACATATATGTGCAAGGAGATGCTATTTATTATTTTTTAAAGATTTTCGTATTAGTAGTAGCTCGTCGTCTCGTCGCTGTAACGATAGCGACGAGACCGACGAATCCAGACAAAACCATGAATCCATTTCGCAACGAACAGTATCGCTATACCCTTGAACCATACAAGGGCATGAAGACCCGCTATACCTGCCCTGCCTGTGAGCATAAAAAGTGCTTTACCCGTTACGTCGATACCGAAACCGGGCAGCACCTCGACTATCACGTTGGCCGATGTGACCGGGAGGTAAAATGCGGCTACCATTACAAACCCGGAGAGTATTTGCAGGATAACCCTAAGCCTGTTGCCAGACCCACACCCCGAAAGCCTGAGCCGCCAGCATCCTGTACGTACATACACCCACGGGTCTATGAGGCCAGTATGCAGCATTATGAAACCAATCATTTTGTGCAATACCTGCTGAAGATTTTCGGTCGTGAAACCACCCTGAGTCTCATCAGTAAATACAATATCGGCAGCTCAAAGCATTGGCCGGGAGCAACGGTTTTCTGGCAGATGGACAAGCAACAAAGGTTGAGGTCGGGTAAAATCATGCTTTATAACCCTGACACAGGCAAACGGGTAAAAGAGCCGTTCTCACACATCACATGGGCGCATACAGTGCTGAAACTACCAGATTTCGTATTGAAACAATGCCTCTTCGGCGAACACCTGCTGGCTACCTCTACCCTACCCATAGCCATTGTAGAAAGCGAAAAAACGGCCATCATTGCCAGTGTGCATCTGCCGCAATTCATCTGGCTGGCATCAGGCAGTCTAAGCAACCTCACAGCCGACAAATGCCAGGTACTGAAAGGCAGAGATGTGTATCTGTACCCAGATTTAGGTGCCTATGATAAATGGAAAGCTAAAGCCGACGAGTTAGGTTGTATTACGAGGTTTTTTGTGGTGGAT
>CALRLN020000294.1:0-6895 GCA_943368675.1 Chitinophaga pinensis
TAATAGTTAAAGTCTACAACAACGCCATTGGGAGAGGTGATTTTTTTGAGATACCACGTAACACTGCTTATATAAGAAGGGTCGCTAATAGGATGTACAAATCCATCTGAGAAAGTTCCGCCAGTAGCTAAAGACAAGGTAAAGGCAAACTGGTATCCTTTTTCGTCAGTAATTGTGAATGAGTTGGAAGCATAGGTAATCTTAAGCGGCATATTGTTCATCAAGACAATATTGTTGTCAAGAAAATAGAATTTGCCACTTCTGCCTAGAAAATTGAATGAAAACAGGTCATATTGTGAATCTGTTTGATTATTTAATACTTGTGTCAAATAGAGGTATTTATCAGGATCCGTAATTGAACCAGCCAGATAATTTTCCATTTGCTGCCGCACACCGGGGGTTTGTAATCCGCCACTGGTAAAATCAGATATACCATTGACAGTCTGTACAATAGTCCCGCCAACTTCCAGGTTCCAGCCATTACCTACCCAGGTAGGCACGTCCTGAGGCTTAAGACCTGTGTTGTTATAAGCAAGTTGAATCGGGATTGTTAAATTTTCATCTACCTGAATCTGGTGAAGCGGCATATTGAAATTCAGTTGTCCGGTGCTGAAAT
This sequence comes from Chitinophaga pinensis, assembly GCA_943368675.1. GTDB lineage: Bacteria > Bacteroidota > Bacteroidia > Cytophagales > Spirosomataceae > Emticicia. Next base: position 617 of record CALRLN020000294.1, read on the forward strand.
TAACCGGAACATTGCCAAACTCCTGAGTTTTGGCAACATTGGGAGGCAATATTCTTAATCTCCCTGAGGTACCCTCAAAGGGAGAAACGAGTGAAGAGCCTTGTTGTGCCACCGAGCTCATACAGAGGCAAATAAACAAAGCTAAAAGAAGCGGATTTTTCATGAAAATTCTTGTGTGTTTAACTGATTAATGAAAAGAATCTGAAGATTTAAGCCATAGCAAAGCATACCCAATAGTTATTGGGGGTAATCGAATCAAAGTTTTCGAAACGGAGAAGCGCTAACGCATATCCGGCTTAGCAGATGAAATACCAGAGTTCTGGATAATCATCAGAGCCGGAATGTGTATGGATATTTTTTTTTAAGTTGTCACATGCAATTCTAATTTTATTTATGTGTTGGTCTGTGGAATTAAACAAATTAAACAAACAGGCTTGCAAGCCATAGCAAAGCCTACCCAATGGCTATTGGGCTAATCGAATCAGAATATTCGGAGCAGGCAAACTTTAATGATGATCCGGCTTATGAGATACAATAAAATCTCATAATCATAAGAGCCGGGATGAGAAATGAGATTTGTTTTTTGTCACATGCAAAGCAATGTTATGTACCTGATTTAGTTGGTGGAATTAAACAAATTAAACAAACAGGCTTGCAAGCCATAGCAAAGCCATCCCAATGCTTATTGGGGTAGTCGAATCAGAATATTCGGAATTGGCAAACTTTAACGATTATCCGGCTTATGTGATGAAATATAATAAGATTTGACAATCGTCAGAACCGGGATGAGAATTGAGATTTGTTTTTTTAGTTGTCACATGCAAAGTAATTTTAAGTATCTTATTTAGTCTACAGCGTTACTCAAAATTAGTAAATAATTCCGACAAGTTAAAGTAAAAACGAATATTTTTTTTTCATGATATTTTTCTGCCTTTTACCTCATTATTTGAATTTTAAAGAAGATTTTTTTTGACAGCATTGAAGGCAAACAAAAAAACCAAGGATTATATTATGACCTGAATCAATCCTCAAAAACTCCCAGATTTGAGGATTTTTTTCTTTATGATGAATAAGCTAAGAGCCTCCCATGATGCCCGGCGAGGCTCTTAATAAATAATTAAAATGCGAACTTCCTGATTAGTTGCAGGCTAAATCACTTATTTGAGTGCAAAGCCATAGTATTGCCTTCTGAATCTGTAAAAAAGGCCATATATCCGATTTTATCGTTTATTTTGGTTTTGGGCATTACAATTTTACCTCCGGCTGATTCGATTCTGGCGAGGGAATTTGCCAGATCAGGGTTTCCGTTTAAATAGATTTTAGCGCCATCTGCACTGGGTTTATGCATGGGGCCTTGTACTAAAGCTCCTGATACTTTTCCGTTCATGTCTTCATAAGGGAAAAATGCCATTTGCATACCCATCATTTCCTGTTGCTGCAACTCAATTCCGAAAATGCTTTCATAGAATTTAACCGCGCGATTCATGTCTGAAACTGAAATTTCAAACCAGTTCAAAGTGTTTTCCTGTGCTGTCATTTTTTTTGATAAGTTTAATTGTTAATTTATTTGTATTCTTGATAAGCCTTAAGAGTGTATTTATAAATATTATGTGTCCGGCGGCCATAGCACCATTCTTATGTGCAGGAGTATCCGTTTTGAAAAAAGATAATTTTGCGCAATTTGTCTCGTTTCCATTTTTACGATAATTATCATTTAATGAAATAGGGAATACTTCTATAATTCCAAAAAATTGAGAATAATGACACTATGACGAATGAGTTTTAGAAATCGGACAAGCGACGATTTTTTTTTCTATGAAACCTGTCAGATTAAGCAGGAGGGTTGCGGGAAGTACTGGATAATATTGTGCAGCTTGTAGAAAATGGAATAAGTATTTGAGGATTTCAGTAGAAACAATCAGAGTGTTTGTCATACTTAACGCTAATCCCGGGGTAGGGGAATAAATCAATTAATACCAGGCTTTGCAATAAAGCTTATATTTTATTAAAAAGGTTGTCTTTTAGAAGTATAATAAAGTAAGGGGTAAATTGACCCAGACAAATGAGAGAAAAGTTAATCCAGAATATGGATTATGACAGGAGTCTTTTCTCTCATTTTTCCACTAATTTCAACCAATTGGTGATTACACTCTGCAATTGTGCTTGTTTTTCTTTTACGTGGGCTAAATCTCTGAATACCAAAATCCGTCTCCCGTCTTTATAGTCACCTTCAAGAAATCCGGATTTGTCATCAACTTTTGCACCACTCGGAAATACAAGCATGATTCTGCCCTTAAAAAGGTTCATCACTATCATCTCTCTTTTGTATTCTTTCGGGTCAGATTCTTTCATTTCGCCCGTGTAATAAAAACTCGGATTGTTCCATTTTATCCGTTCTCCTATTTCCGGGTCTGTGCTTAAAATGATTTGTCGCAAAGTTTCAATAATTTCTGCTATTGCAGGCTCAAGCTGTTTGATATGCGCTGTTACCTGTTCTGTATCCGATAGTTTTATTTTCATTTTTATGAGAGTTTTGCATTATTCAGGCATACATGCACAGCTAAACATGTATACTCATTTTGTCAGCTTATAAGTAACCATTATATTCATTTAATGAGCCGTCTGGGTATCATAACTAATCATCCAGTTAATACCGAATTTATCTGTGAACATACCGAAATAAGACCCCCAGAAGGTCTGAGCCATAGGCATGGTTACCTGTCCACCGTCTGATAGTCCATTGAAAAGGCGGTCGGCTTCTTCTTTTGAATCAGTATTGATAGATAAAGAGAAGTTAGTGCCGAAAACGGTTTTTCCTGTCCATTCTCCTGCCGTATCCGATCCCATTAAAGATGTCTCTTTGCTTATCGGAAAACTGATGTGCATTATTTTATTGCCATCTTCTTCTGACGTTTCCATGCCTTCTTGCGGAGGCATCGCATTAAATCTGTTTATACTGGCAAATTCACCACCAAATACAGACTTATAAAAATTAAAGGCTTCTTCACAATTGCCTTCAAATGTGAGGTAAACATTTACGGTTGTCATTTTTTTATGGTTTTAATACGTAAAAACTGTAATTAGCTCCTTGTTATATTTAAAGAAGTGGATTGAGAAGTGCTTACATTTCATGGCTGAATAATCATTCAAATATAATGTAAAACTTATCAATCGCAAGGTTTCTGTACTTTATTATTTGATTAATATTGTTTGGCTCATTATCACAGGTATACATAAGCACCAGACTGCTTTTAGTGGCAAATGACTCACAATTTTAGTGCATGTCAGGATTAAATTGCCCGGTTTTCTTAATCCTTATCAAAACTAAAATCGTATACTCCTTTTGAATTTTATTGCATAATGATTAGTTTAAAGGCTGAATCAATACCCGGTATGTTAGCAGAACTATATTATCCCTCGTCAATAGAACCTAAAGATTTAGATGCTCATCTTGAAGATGGCTGGTTCAGGATGGGACAGGCTATTTTTACTACCAATTTCCTGAAATTTAAAGAAATAGTTTATAGCGCTATCTGGCTCCGTATCGATTTACGAACCTTTGAACCTTCTAATACACAGCACAAAGTCCGGAAACTCAATTCGAAATTTACAGTTGAGATTCGCGAGGCCTATATTGATGATACAAAAGAGCTACTCTTTGAGCGATACCAAAACCATGTTTCTTTCGATACAGCCCCCAACTTGCAACAGTTATTATACGGACACGGTGCTAACGATATATATGAAACGCTGGAGATTTGTATTTATGATGGCTCTAAACTGATTGCCTGCGGTTTTTTTGATTTAGGTAGCAGCACCTCTGCCGGGATTTCCTGTTTCTATGACCCTGACTATAAAAAACATAGCCTGGGCAAATACCTGATGTATCTGAAGATGGATTTTTCGAAACAAAGGGGTTTGGATTTCTTTTATCTGGGTTATTTTGCACCGGGTTATCCTTTATTCGATTATAAGTTGGATTTATCCAGAAAATCACTTGAATATCTTGATCTGGTCACTGATGTGTGGTTACCTATTGACCAGTTCAGCTATGATGCAATACCCCTTGACAGGATGATTGCTCAATTACATATCTTGCAGACGGCATTGAAAAAAGAAGGGCTGAACAGTGTTTTTCAATACTATGAATTTTTTGATGCTGATTTAATCAATAACCTGAACGGCCTGCGACTTTTTGATTTTCCTGTGTTTTTATTCTGCTTTGGTATCAATACGGCAAACCCGATTGTAGTCTATGATTTAAGGGATCAGAAATACCATCTCATAACCTATCATTGTATCTACGAGACCATGTTTGAGCAGAAAGACAAAACCCGCTTCAATACTCACTTGCTACAACTGGCTAAAGTGCTTTATTCAACCCCATCTGTAGAAATGATGGTAAAAGTGGTCAGCACAGCCCTGCGCAGAAACTCCATCGGAGAGTTTTATATTTTTGATCTGGTGCTGAGGGAGGCGTGAGAAACTGAAAAATGTAAAAGGGTTGTTGTGGCTCGAACCTCCGGTTCTACGTAAATCAATCTCAAAGCAATGCTTCAACGCAATCTAAGATTTTAATTCTTCTAAGGTTTTAGGTTTTATGTCTTTTCTTCATGCTTAACTGGCATATTATTTTAGCATTTGATAAATATCTTCACATTTATCAAATGCATACAATGAAAACCAAGTCTTATTTAATCCATATTATTTTATTTATTCTTTTTGCGGGCAATTCTTATGCACAGGTGCAAGTATCAGAATTGAGGCTTGAAAACTATAAATACCCCTTCCCGGTGCGTTTCATCACTATTAATTCTCAGAGGCAAGAATATGAAATGGCTTATATGGACGTCAAACCTGACAAAGCCAATGGAAAAGTAGTGATGCTCCTACACGGAAAAAATTTCAACGGTGCTTACTGGCGGCAAACGGCTGAGGCCCTGGTAAAGGCTGGCTATCGCGTGATAATTCCGGACCAGATTGGCTTTGGGAAATCTTCCAAGCCCTTACATTATCAGTATTCGTTTCAGGATTTAGCCAAAAATACCAGGCAGATATTAGATGCTCTCAGCATAAGCAAAGTCAGTGTTTTGGGTCATTCGATGGGAGGGATGCTGGCAACCAGATTTGTATTGATGTACCCTGATATTACTGAAAAGCTGATTCTGGTAAATCCGATTGTTCTGGAAGATTATAAATTGAAAGTGCCTTATCAGTCGTTAGATGCAGCTTATCAGAAAGAACTGAAGCAGACCTACGAGTCATTGAAAAAGTATCAGCAGACAAATTATTACGATAACCAATGGAAACCTGCCTATGAAGAATGGCTGGCATCTGTGGCAGGTTGGACATTGAATAAGGACTATCCGGTAATAGCCTGGAACTCGGCGCTGACCTCCGATATGATTATGACTCAGCCGGTAGTCTATGAATTGTATAAAATAAAAAGCCCTGCTTTGCTGATAATCGGGCAAAGAGACAGAACTGCTATTGGCAAAGACATGGTTCCTAAGGAAGTACAGTCTACTATGGGTAATTATCCTGAATTAGGCAAACAAGCAAAAGCCAGAATAGCCAACAGCAAATTAGTGCCTATTGAGGGCGTGGGGCATTTACCGCATATTGAGGCATTCGAAAAGTTTATTCGACCATTGCTGGATTTTCTGAAACAGTAGTCCATTCTATTGCTTAAGAAGTATACGTACTGAGGTAAAGATATTGTTAATAATTGCATTCGGGCAGATAGAGAACTCATTATTAGCTTTATATTTACAACACGATTTTATACCAAACTCACCCCTATACTTCGACAGCCTTATATGGAAACCAGAAGAGAATTTATTCAGAAAGCAGCCATTTTAGCCAGTGGTACAGGATTGGCCGGTATGTTACCTCCCGTTATTCAGAAAGCCCTGGCAATTGACCCCAAAGCAGGCAGCACCTACCTTGATGCCGAACACGTAGTGATTCTGATGCAGGAAAACCGCTCGTTCGACCATTCCTATGGCACTTTACAGGGGGTACGCGGTTTTAACGACCCAAGAGCTATCACGCTTCCCAATAAAAATAAGGTATGGCTACAGCCCAATGCTGTTGGAGAAACCTTTGCGCCTTTCAGACTTGATTTAAAAGATACTAAAGCTACCTGGATGAGTTCATTGCCGCATTCATGGGAAAATCAGGTGGATGCCCGTAATGAGGGGAAATATAATAAATGGCTTGACGTGAAGCAGTCGGGCAATAAAGATTTCAAGAAAATGCCTCTTACAATGGGGTATT
>CALRLN020000295.1:0-6885 GCA_943368675.1 Chitinophaga pinensis
TAAGCCCCATAGAAAAGGATAACGATAAAGATTAAGTCAAGCACGTTCATGTGTAAACAGGATTTTCAGGATAATACGTAAAACCCCGGAAAATATTTCTTTTCTAATCCTATATTTACTCACAAAGATATATCTTTTCGTGAGCAAACGGACACAAAAAAAGGTAGTCTTTTTCAAAACTACCCACTGGTTTATTTGTACTCTGATTACTGGTATTTTCCGCCACCATATCTGGCAATATGCTCTTTTATTTTTGCGATACGGTTTTCAGGGCTTGGGTGTGTACTCATGAATTCATCCTTCCTGGCACCGCCACTGGCTTCTTCCAGAATCTTCATTACTTCAATCATGGCATTAGGGTCATAGCCTGAGTCAATCATATACTTTACACCAAATTCATCTGACTGCAATTCGTCTTCGCGCCCGAATTTCATTTGCTGAATCTGAGCCACGTATTGCGCTATCTGTCCTGCCCCCATACCTGAATTAGGGTCGGTTGTAGCCGTAGCCACCGCTCCTACCAGTCCCTGATAAAAATCAGATTTAGCCATTTGCTGCGCCGAATGTCTGTGAACCACATGCCCTACTTCATGCCCAAGCACTCCTGCCAGTTGTGCTTCACTTTTCAGGCGTTTTAACAAACCTACCGTAATAAAAATCTGCCCTCCCGGTAAGGCAAAGGCGTTTACTGTCTGGTCGTCAGCCAATACATGAAAATCAAACTGATAGGGTATCTGTATACCCTTGGCTTTGGCCTCTTCTTCCAGGCGGTTCACTATTTTATAGCCCACAGCCTTGGCTTGCTGCTGCACTTCGTTATCCTGATATACTCCCCCATATTCCTGTGCCATTTGAGGGGCACTCTGTAAGCCAATTGCTACCTCCTGTTCAGGTGTTAAGGCTATATGCTGTTCTTCGCCCGTAATAGGGTTTGTCTGATTTTTACCATAATAACCAATCAAAGCCACAACAGCCATAATTATTCCGATAATAAATCTAAGTTTAAATCCTGATGATCTCATAGGTTATATTATTTATATTGAGTACACTTCTACGCTATGCTGGTACTAAGCATTAGAAGCAATTTTTAAAAAAAGTAACATCATTTCAAAAAAATACATTCAGGTTTTTCAATTATTGGTCTATCGCTAGGTTCAATTATTTCAATATCGAAAGAGCAGCGTCCAGAACTGATAGCCATAAAAATCCACTGGTTTGCCTCCTTCTGTCGGATCTTTCAGATAAGAGGCAGGCATTAAGGCCGCTTTCATATAATTTTGCGGTACAATCTGCCTGCCTTTCCATTTACCATTCGTTAGCATTAGCTCTCCAGAACGTGCATAATCTCTTGCAACACCATTAAAACAACAAAAAGCCTTCTCATGTTTTTTTTCACCGTCTAATAACCACAAGGCATCGTGTTCTGCTCCCATTGGTTTCATAAAATACTCCGAAACCAAAGTAGAAATATTTTTGCCGAATGCCTTTTATAGTTATTGGTTTGGGGTTGAAAACGCCGAGCAATTTTTACTGATTCTATTTGTGAAATTTACGCCAATTATACTGAATTGAACAAGGTTTTGGTGTGGAAAATTTATTGGGATTATTTTAGTTGATTATCAGTAATTTAGAAATTAATTAGAAAAATTCTAAAACCAATTATTGGAATCTGGTGTTTAAATAATTAAGTTTGACTAGTAGTTCATGAAAACGATTGGATAAACCTAAAATATACTAAAGTATGACTGACGAGCAATTATTAGCAGAAGAGCCCTTACTTATTGAGGATAAAACACGATTTGTCCTGTTTCCCATTAAACATAATGACATCTGGCAATTTTATAAAAAACATGAGGCATCGTTCTGGACTGCCGAAGAGATAGACCTATCGCCGGATTTGAAAGATTGGGAGAGCTTAAGTGATGGTGAGCGTCATTTCATTTCTCATGTATTGGCCTTTTTTGCTGCTTCTGATGGTATCGTTAACGAAAATCTGGCAGTTAATTTCATTTCCCGGGTTCAGTTTGCCGAAGCAAAATGTTTCTATGGTTTCCAGATTATGATGGAAAACATTCACTCAGAGACTTATTCGTTGCTCATTGATACCTATATCAAAGATCCTGTAGAGCGAGATAAAATGCTCAATGCTATAGATCATATTCCGTGTGTGAAGAAAAAAGCAGACTGGGCTTTACGTTGGATCGACAACGGCAATTTCATTGACCGTCTGCTGGCTTTTGCAGTAGTAGAGGGAATCTTTTTCTCTGGTTCATTCTGTTCGATATTCTGGTTAAAAAAACGAGGCTTAATGCCAGGGCTTACGTTCTCAAACGAACTGATTTCGCGCGATGAAGGTCTACATCGTGACTTTGCCTGCCTTCTATATACCGAATACATCAGAAATAAATATGAGCCTCAGAAAATCTATGATTTAATTATAGATGCGGTAACGATAGAAAAAGAATTTGTAACAGATGCCTTACCGGTTTCATTGATTGGTATGAATGCCGAACTGATGTGCCAGTATATTGAATTTGTAGCCGACCATTTGTTGGAATCATTGGGCGTAGAAAAAGTTTATAATGCTACCAATCCTTTCGATTTCATGGATATGATTTCGCTGCAAGGTAAGACCAATTTCTTTGAGAAACGTGTAGGTGAATACCAGAAAGCCGGGGTGATGTCCGGCAAAGAAACCATGTCTTTCTCGCTTGACGAAGAGTTTTAAGATGCACAATAACATTTTGTTATAGTAGTTTGGTAAGGATAGGGGCAAAAAATATTTTGTCCCTATTTTGTTTAATACCCAATCAAACAATTACCCTATTATGCCCGATTTGCAACACTTCCTTTTATTTGCTTTAGCCGCCCTGATGCTCAATATCACTCCGGGCAATGATATGCTATTTGTTATTACCCGAAGCCTGAGCTATGGTACTAAAGCAGGTATTTTTGCCGCATTAGGCATCGGGGTAGGTTGCTTTGTACACATTTTTGCTTCGACAATAGGTTTATCACTCATTATCCGCCAGTCTGAATGGCTGTTTAATCTGATTCGCTATGCGGGTGCTGCCTATCTGATTTATATAGGTATCAGGGGCTTTTTGGAGAAGCCCTCAACTATGTTGGTAAATCAGACCCATCTGAAAAAAGATTCATCATTGAAAACGCTTCGGCAAGGAGCTATTACCAATGTACTAAACCCCAAGGTTTCACTTTTCTTTCTGGCTTTCCTACCGCAGTTTATCGATAATCAGGCCGAGAATGCAACTGTGCAGATATTGGTATTGGGGCTTTGGTTCAACCTATCAGGTACATTAGTCAATGTCCTAATTGCGATCTTATTCAGCAAAATAGTAGCCAGATTGAACAAATTTCAGCAATTCTGGAAATGGCAGAATAAGGTTTCAGGAGCGGTATTGGTGGCTTTAGGACTTCAGATTGCTTTGAAAAAATAATCTATACACTTTCATACAATTTTACCAACTGCCCTGCAATGGGTTTGGCGGCAAATTGTTTTACGTGTTCTGTGCCTTTATTAATTAACCGGTTCTGTAAGGATTCACTATTGAGAACATGATGCATTTTTTCGGCCAGATCGGTCACATCTAAAGGATTGGCATATAAGGCGCCCTCTCCCCCGGCTTCTTCCAGACATGAACCCGTAGCAGCCACGACAGGCACACCACTATGCAGCGCTTCTATTATAGGAATACCAAAACCCTCGAATAAAGATGGATATACAAATAAAGAACAAGCCTGATACAGAGCAGGTAAATCTTCGGCAGGTACGTTTGTAAGAAAATGTACCCGGTTCTGTATACCCGCCTTTTGTACATACTGCTTTAGTTCGTCCAAATATTGAGACTTCCCTCCCACTAATACCAGGTCATGGTCTTTTGTGGGTAATTGCTGAAAGGCCTTGATTAATCGTAACTGGTTCTTTCTTTCAGTAAAAGATGCAACACATAATAAATAGTGCCTGGTGATAGTATACTTTTGTAATACCTGATTTATGATAGTTGTATCTGCTATTCTCTGACAAAAAGTAGGCTGACATCCCTGATAAATCACCTCAATCCTATCGGCAGGGATATGATAAAAATCAATAATATCCCTTTTGGTTTGTTCGCTTACAGCTACAATGGCATCGGCATTTTCGCAGGCATATCTGAATTTCTGCTGATAGATGAATCGGTCAATGGCTGGGTATTGTTCGGGATAACGCAGGAATATTAGATCATGGATACTTACGATTGATTTTACACCTGCCGTCCGCAAACCATATGGAATCTCATTACTCAATCCATGAAAAAGGTCGATTTTATCCTTCTGCAAATCATTCCTGATAAACCAGCTTCGCCACAAGGTCTTAGGCAGCCCTGCATAGGCTACAGGCAATTGCACATGCAGTTTACTCTCGAAATCGGCCAATGAGGTATGCCAATTGCCTTTTATTTTAGGCGTATAAGCAAAATACTGATGCCCGGGGGCATATTCCAGCAGAGATTCAATAATAAATCTGCTATAATTACCCAAACCTGTATAATTATTAAAAGCCCGCTTTGCATCAAAACCTATTCGCATTGAACTATCTTTTGATTAATTTTGTAAATAATTATTGGGGCTTCCATTTAAGGTGACCCATTTACACTCAATATTTTTTCCCTTAAGGGGCTTTATGGAATATCAAATTTATACATTACCCAATGGTATTCGCATTGCACACCGTCAGGTACCTTATACACAAATAGTACACTGCGGACTAATGCTCGACATGGGTAGCCGTGACGAAAAACCCAATCAGGTGGGTTTAGCCCACTTCTGGGAACACATGGCGTTCAAAGGTACAAAAAAGCGTAAATCTTATCATATAATTAATCGGTTAGAATCAGTAGGCGGTGAATTAAACGCCTATACTACGAAAGAAAAAATCTGTTTTTACGCCTCAGTTTTAGACAATCATTTTGAAAAATCAGTAGAATTACTGGCCGATATTACGTTTCATTCTATTTTTCCGGAAAATCAGATTGAAAAAGAGCGTGGAGTGATTCTGGAAGAAATGTCAATGTATCAGGACTCTCCGGAAGATGCCATTCAGGATGACTTCGACAGTATTATCTTTGCCAACCACCAGTTAGGAGCCAATATTTTAGGCACACAAGACAGCGTAAAATCTTTTACCCGTAAAAGCTTACAGCAGTTTATTAACGAAAATATGGATACCGACAAGATTGTTTTTTCTATTGTCGGTAATATACCTTTCAAGAAGGCCATTCATATAGCCGAAAAATACCTGAAAGATATACCCAGGCGTAAAACCGAGCTGACACGGACACCTCCGAAAAGCTACATGCCTCAGCGTGTAAGCATTACCAAAACTATTACGCAGGCACATTGTGCCATCGGTCGGCCTTCTTATTCATTGACTGACGAACGCCGCCTGCCGTTTTTTATGCTGGTTAATCTTTTTGGCGGGCCGGGCATGAACTCACGCCTGAATATGACCCTGCGCGAAAAAAACGGTTTGGTTTACAGTATTGATGCCAGTTACTCACCATTTATTGATACAGGTTTTCTGGGCATTTATTTCGCTACTGATAAAGCCAATCTTGACAAAGCCCTTGCATTGATTGTGAAAGAAATGCAGTTGCTCAAAGAAAAACCTTTGGGTAAGCTACAGTTGCATACTGCCAAAGAACAATTGATGGGTCAACTGGCTATGGCAGAAGAAAGTAACCAGAGCTATATGCTGATGATGGCAAAGAGTATATTGGATGTAGGCAAGGTAGAAACGCTCGAAAGTATATTCTCTGAAATAAAGAAGATTGAATCTGACGATCTGCAGACTATCACACAGGAAATGTTTGATGAGACTCAGTTAAGCTACCTTACTTTCTTGCCTGAATAAAAACAAATCAAGAAAGAATTATACTTTTTAAAGCATTTGCGGCAGACTGAATCAGCCTTTCGCTGACTTTTTTTACTTTTGATTTTCTTGAAACTCTTGGCGCGATGAAAAATATATATTTTACTGCCGGTCCAGCCGAATTACACCCCAGATTTGAGGAATTTCTTAAACAAGCTGTTGATGAGCAAATTGGCTCAATATCACATAGAAGCGGACAATTCAGAAAAATCTATCAGCATTGTGTCGAGAACCTGCGGGTTTTGATGGACATTCCACAAAATGCCGGCATCTTCTTTACCGGCTCGGCATCTGAAGTATGGGAGCGTATCCTGCTTAATTTAGTAGAACATGAAAGTTTTCATTTAGTGAATGGCTCTTTCTCTGATAAATTCTACAAATATGCCATGAGCCTGAATAAATTTGCCCATAAACAGGAGAAACCCATTGGCGAAGGCTTCAGCTACGCCGAAATAGAAGTACCTGAATATGCCGAGTTAATTTGTGCTACTCAAAACGAAACCAGTACAGGCGTACAAATGCGTGAGGCTGATATTCATAAACTGAAACGCAGCAACCAGAAAAGACTGATAGCAGTAGATATGGTTTCATCGGCTCCGATTCCTGAACTGGATTTAAACCTCATAGATACAGCATTCTTTTCGGTACAAAAAGCATTTGGCTTACCTGCGGGGCTTGGTGTCTGGATTGCCAATGAAAAATGCCTTGACAAAGCCAAAAAATTAGCCAAACAGGATGGCCTGCACATTGGCGCCCATCATACCCTGCCTGCGCTATGGAAAAACTTTGAAACCTTTGAGACCCCTGCCACTCCTAATGTATTAGGAATTTACCTGTTAGGCAAAGTAGCCGAAGATATGAATAAAACGGGTATTGAAGCGATAAGAAAAGAAACAGACGAGAAAGCCCGGAAAATCTATAAATACCTCGAAACCAGTAGTCTTTGCAGCATTGCT
>CALRLN020000296.1:0-6880 GCA_943368675.1 Chitinophaga pinensis
CCCGGTAAACGCTCCAATACCTGCAATGCGTTGCTGCCCCTGGTCATAAGACTGCTCTGGATATTGATTATCTTACCAATGGGCGTGTGCTGGATTAGGTCTTTCTTTGCCGATACCGTTACTTCACTGAGGGCATTGTTTTCTTCTGCCACCTGAATAGCCGGAAACTGTATCGGTAACTTATGATAAGCAAAGGTATCTGACTGATAGTTCCTGTAGCCTATGCTGCTGATACGCAGAAAAAACATACCTGTCCCTGTGGTAGGATTCAAGCTGAAATCTCCGTTTTCGTCTGTTGAGGTACCTGCAATGATGGTGGAGTCTTGCGCTGCCAGCAGCACCACATTGGCAAACGGTACGGCCTCTGCTTTGGGATTGGTCACTTTGCCCGTGATTTGTGCATGGAGTGTAAACGAACTGAAAGTGGTCAATAATAGTGATAGCGTTTTCATCATTTCTTGAATTTTTGTTCAAGATATATGTGGGCTATTATTGTTTTTTCGGGAGTTGATAAATGGTTAACGGAGGTTGACGAAATGCAGCGAATGAGTGATTTGAGAGGGCAGTGGAAGTTAACAAAAAAGTTATGGGGTTTTGTTCGGTTTATTGAACCAAAACTGCCAAGCTTGTATCATTCCGGATTTTCGCGGCTGTTGAGTTGATGAATGGTTTCATTCATCAGTTCTATTGCTTTCAAAAAATAGGTTTCAATAACTCTGGCTTCCACATCTGAAAATGAAGCAATCAGTTTTTCTGAATCTGCCCTGAATTCTCTGTAAAGCGGCTCTAAAAGCGCCATGATATTTTCGGTGATAGGCTCAATAATAACTTTTCGTCTGTCGTCTTTAGCAAATTGCCTCTTCACCAGATTTTTCTTTTCAAATCGGTCTATCAGCCCTGTAACTGCTCCGGTGGTGAGGCCTGTTAATTGGGCAAGTTCGCCCGCAGTCATTTGTCCACGTTGTATTAAAAAACCCAGATACTTATGGTCTGTTCCGGTTAGGCCTGCCTTTCGGCCAACAGTTTCATGCATCTGAATTGAAGTATAAGAATGCAGTTGGTTTAGGTTTCTTATTCGTGTTACGAGGTCCTTGTTCATTAATATCTTATCAGCTAATTATCTTAATTACAAAGATAGTTTTATTTTTATAAAGCGTCTTATTATCCTGAAAAATAATTGCCGGGCTTCAGAACAGATGCCGGAAATTATAGACAGACAATTCGGAAATCGGTATTATATTTCATCTTTCTCATTTTGGATACAACACACGGGGGTTTGGATACTTTTAATTGGCCTGTGTGAAAGACCTTTGCAGTATATTTTATAAACAAAAAAGAACATGAAAGTTACATTGCTAACGGGGGCTTCAAGCGGTATTGGCGAAGCCTGGGCCGACAGACTGGCTGCAGAAAAACATAATCTTGTGCTGGTAGCACGCTCAGAAAATAAGCTAAAGGAATTATGTGCAGATCTGACCCGCAAATACGGTATTACAGCACATTATATAGCAATTGATTTAACAAAGCCTGATGCGGATCTGCGTATATTTGAAGAAACAGAAAAGCGTGGGCTGACGGTAGATTGCCTGATTAATAATGCGGGTATTGGCACAGCAGGAGATTTTACACAGATAGCACTTGCCGACGAGCAATTTATGATTCAACTCAATATCATAGCCCTGGTTTCGCTGACGCATCGCTATCTGAAACAAATGCGCGAGCGAAACAGCGGCACTATTGTAAACGTGGCATCAATGGCGGCATTTATGCCTGCGCCTTTTATGGCAGCTTATGCAGCAAGCAAGGTATTTGTAAAATCGTTTACAGAAGCGCTTTCAGAAGAAAACCGCCCGTTCAATATCCGTATTATGTTGCTGTGCCCGGGAGCGACTGATACAAAGTTTTTTGAAGGAGCCAAACTTAGTCAGGATGATAAAAATGCTTTGCTCGGCAATGCAAGCGTGCAGACACCCGAAATGGTGGTAGAAGAGGCAATGAAAGGATTGAAAACCAATAAAACCATTGTTGTATCCGGCTTGACAAATAAAATCGGCGCTAAACTCGGTGCTTTGATACCTAATTCGATGATTATGAAATTTATTGCCAATAATGCACGTTCAACATTACAAAAAGTATCGGGATGAAAACTAAAGCCAGTAAATTGTTCATGATTGAATCGATTGCTTTACAGCATCAGTTAATGGGTTTGCCACAACCGCAGCACCCTTTAATGAGCATCAGCAGGTTTGAAGAGTCGAAAGGAGCCGCTGTCAAAGAAACGGGGCATTTTATGAATAAATTTTATGCCATTGCCATCAAAAGTAAATGCATCTGCCGGACCAGATACGGGCAAAACGATTATGATTACGATCAGGGCATGATGTCGTTTTTTGCCCCTGAACAAGTATTGAGCTGGAATGTTGAAGACGAAATGCCACCATCCGGCTGGTCGATTAGTATTCATCCTGATTTCCTGAGGGGGCATGTACTGGAGCAGAAAATAAAAGAGTACGGTTTTTTTCAGTATGCTGTGAACGAAGCATTGCATTTGTCGCCAAAGGAAGAAAAAATGATGGAACGGCTGCTGAAAATCATTCATGAAGAATACCATACCAATATTGACAATTTCAGTCAGGAAATCATACTGTCGCATATTTCTCTTTTGTTAAGCTATGCCAATCGGTTTTATAACCGTCAGTTTATTACCCGTAAACACGTCAGCCATGATTTGCTGATAAAACTGGAATCATTGCTAAACGATTATTTTAACAGTACGAAAATTGAAGAGAATGGCCTGCCTACTGTAAAGTATATTTCTGACCACTTAAATCTTTCTCCCAATTATCTGAGCGATTTATTAAGGAGCTTAACCGGACAAAACACCCAGCAGCATATTCATAATAAACTGATTGAGAAAGCCAAAACCCTGCTTGCTTCTTCGGGCCTTACAGTGAGCGAAATTGCCTATTATCTGGGCTTTGAATATCCTCAGTCATTTAATAAGCTTTTTAAAAGCAAAACGAACCTTACTCCTCTGGAGTTTCGGGCGTCGTTTAATTAGCATGGGGCAGAGTACGGTTTAAAACCGATAAATGTAAAATGTAGAACAGAAAAATGATGCTTGCGTTCAGGTCACTTTAATGTCGAAAGTGATAAACATTTTTAATGCTTAACTATCAGACTAATTGCAGCAAACAAGTAGATTAAGTAAACTAAATTTTTATCCTTATAATTTGCTCTGTTTGAGATTCAGCCTTACTTTTGGGCAATGAGCTCAACCAATCAAACCCCTCCCCACCAATCAGGACTTGTGCAGCAGACGGTCTATTCGATACTCTATTCAATTAGCTTTGCACATTTATTGAACGATATGATTCAGGCCATTATTCCGGCCATTTATCCTTTAATCAAAGAAAGTTTTCACCTCGATTTCTCACAGATTGGTCTGGTTACGCTGGCCTATCAGCTAACAGCTTCCATTCTTCAGCCCTTTGTAGGGCTTTATACCGACCGCTACCCGAAACCTTTTTCGCTGGCATTTGGTATGGCTATTTCGTTGGTGGGCTTGTGCAATCTGGCTTTTGCTTCAAGTTTTTACTGGATTCTGTTTGCAGTGAGTATTATTGGTGTGGGGTCATCTATTTTTCACCCCGATTCATCCAGGGTAGCCTTTCTGGCATCGGGTGGTAAACGCGGACTGGCACAGGCTATTTTTCAGTTGGGGGGTAATGCTGGGAGCGCTTTAGGCCCTTTATTAGCTGCTTTACTGGTAGTGCCTTACGGCCAGCAGAGTGTTATGTGGTTTGGTATTGCGGCCTTAATCGGTATTGTTTTGTTGTTTAATGTGGGCAACTGGTATAAAACCATGGCTTTGCCTAAATTAAATAAAACTGTTCAGGAAACTGCCACGGGCCTGAGTCGTAACCGCATACTTGTGGCTATGTCGATTCTGATGCTCTTAATGTTTTCAAAGTTTTTCTATATGGCAGGTATGACAAGCTATTATACCTTTTACCTGATGGATAAATTTGATTTGAGTGTAAAGGCCGCACAGATACAACTCTTTATTTTTCTGGCGGCTGTTGCCGTAGGGACCTTTGCAGGAGGCCCTTTGGGTGACCGCTTCGGGCGAAAATATATAATCTGGGTTTCTATTCTGGGTGCTGCGCCATTTACCTTGTTGCTGCCCTATGCTAACCTGTTTTTTACGCCTGTTCTGGCAATTTTTATAGGGTTATTGATTTCGTCGGCTTTCTCGGCTATTCTTGTATATGCGCAGGAACTGATGCCGGGCAAGGTGGGTATGATTTCCGGGCTTTTCTTTGGCCTTGCATTCGGTATGGGCGGGCTGGGCTCTGCTTTATTGGGTAAACTAGCCGACCACACAAGCATCAGTTATATGTTTGATGTCTGTTCGTATCTGCCGCTTATTGGTATCCTGACAGGCTTTTTGCCTGATGTTGAAAAGAGAAAGAAATAGAAGAATATTTCATTTTTCATCAATATCATTCGGCTCAAAATTGCTCTCCTCTCTTTCAGGTGGGGTGTTTTGGTAGTTGGCCACATAGCTGAAATCGTCTGCTTTTGGTGCTGGTGCTTCATCAGGGAATTCCTCATCTTCAAGATTTTCGTCTTCCAACACCTCTTCATTTTCAATTTCTCCGCCATTATAAGACGTGCCGTCGCCGGGATTAAGAAATAAGTTAAGGAACCTGAAATTGTACATCAAAGCTGGTGCCAGCGCTAATAATTGCATTGTTCTCATAATAAAATCATTGTATGCAAAAAGATAGTAAAAAACTATACCAGAGGCTTGCCTCAGATTTTCATAGAAGAAGTCAGCCATTTTGTTTTTTCAGTAATGCCCTCTTTAAAGGGCTGTTTTTCATAATTGTTAAACCCAAATTATAGGAGACTAAGGCAAGGTAAAAATGGCGCGTAATGAATTGCCAAATTAGCTGACTGAGGTGTAGAAATTCGTTTTGAATTGTAGTGTGATGGCGTACCGCCATAGTTAAACGGCAGTTCATCAAAAATTATCAGTACCTTTGCGGCGGCAATCAGAAGATGGGTTGTCTTTCGTTTAAATTATTTAAAAATAAAATTATATGTCTGAGTTTCCTCCTTGTCCGAAATGTAATTGTGAGTATGTGTACCCGAGTGATGGTTTGCTGATTTGTCCGGAATGTTTTTATGAATGGAACCCTGACGAGATAGCGGCAGAAGAAGCCGTTGAAGCAGATAAGAAAGTGCTGGATGCCAACGGCAACGAATTGAAAGACGGCGATACTGTGGTGGTAATCAAAGATTTACCGGTAAAAGGCGCACCAAAATCTATCAAAGCAGGTACTAAAGTAAAGAATATCCGCCTCGTGGACGGCGACCATAATATTGACTGCAAAATTGAAGGTTTCGGCTCAATGGCCCTGAAGTCGGAATTTGTGAAGAAGGGATAGAGGGAATAATTCCCCCCTCCAAAAACAATATAAAGCCCTGTGTGTTGTTAATAATAATAACCACAGACTTTATATTCTGACGTAGCCAATGAGACGACTAATCATTTTACTACAGTTTATTGTGCCTGCTTCAAGCGCACAAACCATTAGCGAGTTCAGGCAATGGTATCTTGACAAGCAAATCATTAATCCGGCCTTACTGGTCAATGCGCAGGCCAGCAATGCCCTCTTATCATTTTCGCCCGGGGGATATACGCTCAGATACCCCAACGATACCTATACTTTTAATAATTATCAGTATCTGGCCTCTGGTACCTATCATGCCGATAAGAGTGCGCACTATTTTGGCGGGTATATCTGGGGTCAGCAACAGGCTACCAATAGCCTCACGCTGAATTATGCCTATGAAATGCCCATCGACAGACACACAAACATCGCCTTCGGCGCAAACCTGGGTATGTATGATCCGCTCGAATTCAAAGGGGGCAAGGTGTTCAGATATGGGGTAGGGGTAGCTGTGCAGAACAAAAACAAAGAAAATTATATCGGGCTTTCGTTTCCACATATAGTTACGTCCGTGCAAAATGGTGATTTCTCACAGGGTATGTATAAAGCTTTCATTCTGCAAGGCGGCTATACTTTTTATCTGCCGCGTGATATAAAATTTATACCTACCGCCTATTTGCAGGCAGATGTATTCAGGCGGTATGGTTCTGCCGGACCAAACCAGTTGTTTGCCGGAGATTTCGCTTTCCGATACAAAGAGCTGATCTATGTAAACGCCGCTGTAAGTGTAAAAAACTTTAATTTCAGCACAACAGGTCTTCAAAGATTCGGAGTAGGGTTTAAGCCCAGACCAGCGCTTATGATTGGCTATCAGCATGATGCCCTGGATGCTACCGATTTCAGGTATCATAGCCTATGGGTCAGGTTTTCGTTTTTACCAAAGTCGGGGGCAAAAGGAGGAACAAATAATTCCAGGTCGACAGTCAGTACTTCCAGACCTGCCGCTAATACTGCTCAGCCACCTGCCAATAGTTCTAAAACAAGCGTGAGTAAGCCCAAGCCAGCAATAAATAAGGCAAAACCGACTGCCAGAAAAAAATCATAAGCATGGCATGAGTTATAAGCAATAGCAATAGCATGAAACCCATTAGCACATTTATTATATCAGCCGTAGTTTTGACCTGCCTTTGTTGTAATAAGAGCGCAAGTCCACAGGCCAAATGTGAAGAAAAACCGAATGATGGCCGGATATGTACGTTGGTTTATCAGCCTGTATGCGGCTGCAATAACAAGACCTATGGAAATGCCTGTGTGGCCAGTGCACACGGCATAATTAATTACACGGCCGGGGAGTGTAAGAAATGAACAGCCGCCCCTAACCCCTAAAGGGGGATAAAAAAAGTAGGTTAATTCCAATT
>CALRLN020000297.1:0-6873 GCA_943368675.1 Chitinophaga pinensis
TGCTTTGCCTAATGTGCTTGACGGAGTACCGCCACCATTTGGTGAAAGAATATTCCAGAATAAATCGTGGTTGAAATGTCCACCACCGTTATTTCTTACAGGCGCAGGATATTTGCTGATATTTGCCAATAATTCTTTCAATGATAAGCCTTCCATTTCTGTACCTGCAATCGCATTGTTCAGATTGGTAACATAAGCCTGGTGATGACGGTCATGGTGGATTTCCATAGTTGCCTTGTCAAAATGAGGCTCCAGTGCGTCACTTGCATAAGGGAGCGGATCGAGTGTGTATGCCATATCTTAAAGTAAGTTTTAAATGTTGTATATAATAGTGTGTTTTTGCTACAGCCTATTGGCTTAACGCTAACAAGAAAAATTATGTTCGCAAATTCCGGAAAAAATTCTTTAGAATAATTTCACAATCCTTTTCTAAAATGCCTTTTACGATAGTAGTCTTTGGGTGAAGAATATTAGGAGAAACTCTGGCAAACCCCCTTTTAGGATCAGATGCGCCATAAACTATTCTATCAATCTGAGTCCAGTTCAAGGCACCTGCACACATTACACAGGGCTCGAGTGTTACATATAAAGTACAATCTTTCAGATATTTGGCACCAAGGAATTGTGCCGCTGCCGTAATAGCAATGATTTCGGCATGGGCAGTAACATCATTCAACTGCTCTGTTTGGTTAGTTCCTTTTCCTATAATTTTGCTACCTCCGGCAACAACAATAGCCCCAACAGGAATTTCTCCTGCTTCACCTGACTGCATGGCTAAATCAAGCGCTTTGGCCATAAAATACTCGTGTGAGTAGAGCGGATAGCTAAGTGCCAAGGGTATATAAGATAGTTTAGATGAGTAGTAATTATTTAAAATAAAGGTTCGCTTATTGGGCGAACCTTGAAGTATTTCGTAAAAAATTAAATATTTTACAAGCCAAACTTCGCTGATAGCTCCAACATTCTTTCTATAGGCTTCCGGGCTGCTTCAATTACATCCATTGGTAAAGTAATTTCCGGTGTTTCGTCTCTTAAACACAAATAGAGTTTTTCCATCGTGTTCAATTTCATATGTGGGCAGTCAGAACAGGCTTTACATGCATGACCATTACGCGAAGTCGGTGCCACAATGAATTTTTTATCAGGTGCAGCTTTTCTCATCTGGTGTAAAATACCAGATTCTGTGGCAACTATAAATTCTTTGTCAGGACTATTAATTACGTGTTTCAAAAGACCCGTAGTAGAACCAATATAATCAGCCAGTTTTAAAACAGGTTGCTCGCTTTCAGGGTGAGCTACTACTTTTGCATCAGGATGCTTCTCTTTCAGGTTTTGAATCATTTTTCCGGAGAAAGTCTCGTGTACCATACAAGCGCCATCCCACAAAACCATGTCTCTGCCTGTTACACGGTTAATGTATCCTCCCAGGTTTTTGTCTGGTGCAAAAATAATCTTTTGTTCTTTCGGGAAACTCTCAACGATTTTCACAGCATTGCTACTGGTACATACAACGTCAGTTAAAGTTTTGAGAGCTGCCGAACAGTTTACATAAGAAATCACTACATGGTCGGGATGCTGGGCTTTGAAGGCAGCAAATTCATCAGCAGGGGCAGATTCTTCTAGCGAACAACCTGCGTTTATATCTGGTAAGACTACTTTCTTTTGTGGTGATAATATCTTTGCTGTTTCGGCCATGAATCTTACTCCGGCAAAAACAATCATGTCGGCATCTGTTTTAGCAGCTTGTTGAGAGAGCCCAAGACTATCGCCTATATAATCGGCAATATCCTGAATCTCGGCAATCTGGTAATAATGTGCCAGAATAACAGCGTTTTTTTCTTTCTTTAACCTGTTTATTTCCGCTACCAAATCAATACTTTCTTTTACCATTCTGGTTGATTTTCTAAATAAAGTCGAAAAAATGTATAATGTCGTAGTACTTACCTGAGTTATTTACAAAGATACTCCCAGGTTTTAAAAGTAGTCATAACACCCTTTGAGTCTGAGAATAATTCTTTAATCTTGTTGTCATTCGCATCGTACTCGAAATTTCTTATACTTAAAATCTGATTATTATAAAAATAGTTCTCTTTTTCCAATAATCCTTTGCTATTATAATCATAGGTGAAATAATAATCAATCTGATTATTACCATTCAGACGGGTTTTCTTTTCCAGGTCACCCTTGGTATTATAAGTATTGATGGTTGAAGCAAATAAAACATCATTCCGAAGCGTGATTTCTTTGGTCAGATTCCCCTTCACATCATATTCATAATTGGTAGTGGTGGTTACTTTATCCGCAGCATCATAATGCACCCAACGACTCACTTTTCCCGGTAGTACATAGGTATATTTGTCTGAAAAAGCCACTTTCCCATTGGCACTGATTACTTCTTTGGTAATAATTTGTCCAATAGCGTCAAGTCCTGTTACTTCTCTGACCGTTTCGGTAACGCCGTCTTTATCATAAAAGATTTGAACAGAACCTGACTCAGTAAATAAAGTTTTTTGAATGGCATTAGAAGCGCCATCAGCTGAAATAATTTGCTGTGTCAGTTTTCCGGTGAGGCCGTATTCATTCCGTGTTACTTTTTTTACCATATTATTGTGGCTATAGGTTATCCTGGTATTGTTACCTTTTGCATCATATTCATACACGTATGATTCGGTATAATTGCCCGAAAGCTTACTGGTAAAAGTATTGGTTTCGGTTGAAAGCTTGCCCTGGGCATTATAGGTCTTAAGAAATAACTGTTCAACCTGCCCTTGTCTGGAAAAAGCATATTTAGTTTCCAGGCAGTTGCTTTTAGGCGTAATGATGTCTAACTGACCAAATGAGCACGAAGATGTCAGAAGTGTTAAACCCAGACAAATTTTAGTGCTGATATGTTTAAAATTTAGTTTCATACTTTTGATGAAATAAAAATTAGAAATTGATTGATGAAACATAGTGTGGTAAGTTTTTGGCATAAAATTACACTTTTTCCTTAAAATGCTACTCCTGATTTTATTTAATGGCAAAGTTTATAGTTGACATGACTTATTCAGCACACAAATGCTGTGCTAAAACTCTTCAGGAAAACGAATTTAATACACCTTTTAATATAAGTTATGTATGTATGCATAGAATAAAAAAGAGCAGAATCCTGAGGATCTGCTCTTTTAATATAATTCGATACAACGATTATTTCAATTGGAATTCGATACGGGTATTTGCTTTCTTGCCGTCCGGAGTTGTATAAGGAGTTGATGGATCCTCATCACCTTTTCCTTCGTAAGTCATACGTGCTTTGCTGATACATTTTTTCTTTAAGAAATAAGCGTAGATAGCACATGAACGTAATTTAGCTGAACGAAGATTAGCAGAAGTGCTTGAACCATCATTATAAGCTACTATATTAAGAATGCTATCAGGGCATCTTTGTAACAATGAACAAACACGATCCAGTTTTTTATAAGAACTTGGTTTCAGTTTATTTGTACCATTATAGAATTCGATACCTTGTGCTGCAAAGCTTAGTTCGTCTAATTCCGCTTTAGAGATCATACAACCGCTCAATGTTCTGTAACCCGGAGCCATACCATTTACGTATCCTTCAGGACAACCATCGTTAGTTTGTAAACCTGCTAAATCAGGGCATTTATCTTTATCATCAGCTACGCCATCACCGTCACGGTCAGGGCAACCTTTTGCAGAAGCCACACCAGCAACTTTAGGACAAGCATCATCTTTATCAGCAATACCATCACCATCTGAATCAGGGCAGCCATTCAATGAAGCAGGGCCAGGCTCGTTCGGACAAGCATCATCTTTATCAGTGATACCGTCACCATCAGTATCAGGACAACCTTTCAAGGCTTTTAAACCCGGTACATCCGGACAAGCATCGTCTTTATCAGCTACACCATCTTTATCTTTATCAGGGCATCCATTCAATGAAGCTGGGCCTACAACAGTCGGGCAGGCATCATCTTTATCGGCAATACCATCACCGTCAGTATCAGGACAACCTTGTAACGCCATTGGTCCGGCCTGAGTCGGGCAGGCATCATCTTTATCCGGAATACCATCACCGTCAGTATCAGGACAGCCCTGGAATTTACGCAAACCTTTTTCGTTAATACAAGCATCACAACGGTCAACTACACCATCTTTATCTGAATCTTTATCTCCGAAGCGGTATGAACCCAGAAGGTTAACAACCGCATAACCATCTTTTTTAGGTACATTAGTTTCTAAACTTGTAGTAGAGGCATGTGTACCATCCAGATAATCAGAGAAAACATAACGGTATCCGGCTTCTAAACCAAGTGTCCATCTTTCAGCTAAATTCCATTTTACACCTAAACCGAACGGCAACATAAAAGCTGCTTTTTTCAGGTTAGCTCTATCTTCGTCCATTAATCTTTGCAATGGAGGGAAGGCACCACCCGGTTGAACCTCAAAAGTTGGATTAGTGAATACACCACCAACACCACCATATATATAAGGTTTTACTGTTTTCTTGAAAGTTCCGTCACAATAGTAAAAACGTTCCCCTAACGGATAATATTCACCTAACAAAGCTACTTCAGTTAATGGGGATTTAAATTTAAGACGACGATAATCCCATCTTCCATCAGGTTGATCCAAATCATTTCCGGCTAGTGCACCTACCATTACCTGACCTCTTAAAGCAAAATAGTTACCGAAGTGCCTACGCACAAAAGCTCCGAACATTGGTCGGTTTTCTGAAAGATATGCTTTACTACAGTGCATATCACCGAAATATTGATTAGCTCCAAGTAAGAGACCAACCTCCCACTTATATGGTTTACAAACGCTACAGGTGTCTTGGGCTTGCGTCGCCAGTGAGATTGTGAATAACGCCGCAAATAATAGTATTGCCTTCTTCATGTTGGGGAATTTTTATGTTATTTCAAATAAAACAATGTGAAAATTGGACTAAATAAAATATTTTGGGTCACAATCTGTTCGGAATATTTGGCAAAGAAAAAACAAAATGTTATAAATTTCTAAAAAAAAGGCTCATTTTTTTTGCGAATATGATTAATCGGCAAATTTGTAAGCTTAACAGTGTGTTTTTAATAGCCAAAAATATAAACTATAAAAAGTTCAGAAATGTTTTACTCCAAAATATCGGCTAAATCCAGTATAAACGCATATTCTTTCGCAATTAATTTCAAAGAAGCAAACCTTCCGGATGCCCCTCCATGCCCTGCTTCCATGTCAATATACATCAATAATAAGTTACTGTCGGTTTTTAAGGTACGTAACTTGGCAACCCACTTGGCTGGCTCAAAATATTGCACTTGCGAATCGTGTAAACCCGTGGTTACCAGTATATTAGCATAGGGCTTTGCCTCAACATTATCATAGGGCGAATAAGAAAGCATATACTCATAGGCGTCTTTGTTTTTAGGATTGCCCCATTCTTCAAATTCTCCTGTTGTTAAAGGAATACTCTCGTCCAGCATAGTTGTTACTACATCTACAAACGGGACTGAGGCTACTATACCCTTATATAAATCTGACCTCATGTTCGCAATGGCTCCCATCAGCAATCCACCGGCGCTACCCCCCATTGCAAAGAGCCTGGCCGGGCTACAATACTTATTGGCAATCAGAAATTCAGAGCAATCAATAAAGTCGTTGAAAGTGTTTTTTTTCTTGAACATTTTACCGTTATCATACCATTCACGTCCCATTTCCTGCCCACCTCTGATATGCGCAATCGCATAGATAAAGCCCCTGTCGAGCAGGCTTAAACGAACCGAACTAAA
The DNA here is from genome assembly GCA_943368675.1 of Chitinophaga pinensis. GTDB lineage: Bacteria > Bacteroidota > Bacteroidia > Cytophagales > Spirosomataceae > Emticicia. The sequence goes on from CALRLN020000297.1 coordinate 5,787, forward strand.
GGTGGCATCAGTTGAGTATCCGTAAGAACCATACGAATATTGTAGTAAAGGTGCTTTACCATCAAGTTGTGTGCCTTTCCTGTATACGATAGAGAGCGGTATGCTTGCTCCGTCTCTTGCTGTAACAAAAACCCGTTCAGATACATAATTGTTTTTACTGAAATCACCAATTACCGCCTGTTCTTTTTTCAGGTCTTTTAATTGAGTATCTAAATTATAGTCAAAAGTAGAACCCGGGGTAGTAAGTGAAGTATAAATGAAACGTAAGGTATTTGTGTTGAACTCCGGATTTGCCCCTATATAGGCATCATAAGTTGGCTCTCCAAAATCCACGTAATGTTCTTGCCGGCTTGTCTGATTTATTACTCTTAGCTGAATTAAGCCCTCTTTTCTTTCCTGCAATACTAAATGGTTTTTGAAAACCTCTAAGGATTCCAGCAGAACTTCATTTCTGTGGGGTATTACATCTTTCCATCTGGTCTTATCGGCTACCTGGCTTTCTTTTACCTCCATCAGCTTAAAGTTAATAGCTTTGTCCCGGTTGGTCTTGATATAGAATCTATCTCCGAAGTGTTCAATACTATATTCATGTCCGCGGGCTCTTTCCGAAAATACCTTGAATTCACCCATTGGTTTTGAAGCGTCCAGCAAACGGTATTCTGTCGATACTCCATTGTGGTCGCAACCAATAGCAATGTATTTTTTTGATTTCATGCGGTACAATCCCATATAAAACTGATTGTCTTTTTCTTCATATACCAATACATCAGTTTTTACTTCTGTACCTAAAATATGCCGCCATACCTGATAGCCCAGAAGCGTCTGCTGGTCTCGCACAATATAAAAGAATGTCTTGTTATCGCTTGCCCATGCATAACTTCCGCCTTCTGTATTCTTGATTTGTTCTTTGTATAATTTACCCGTTTGCAGGTTTTTGAATCTTACGGTATAGTTCCTCCGGCTAACAGTGTCAATGCCATAGGCCATTATTTCTTCGTTATCCGTTATTTCATAACCACCAATATTGAAATAGGATTTGTTTTTGCCCAGTTTATTGCCATCCAGCAATATTTCCTCGGTTGCATTC
>CALRLN020000298.1:0-6868 GCA_943368675.1 Chitinophaga pinensis
AAATAGAATCAAGTCATACGCATCTACGAAATAACCTAACGCTGCAACCAGTACTAATAAGACAGTTGATTTTTTCATGTAATTTTAAAATTTCACGAAAATAGAGATTCGTTTAGAATTTCACGAAAAAAATAACGGCATTTCGAAATTTTCTGAAAAAGATTCAATAAAAGGCTAACTTTGTCGTTAGTAAGCCTAAACCGTTAAATACTAAATATTCAGATTTCTATGGAACAAACTCAAGAAAGAAGAAGCAACACGGCTATGACAGCCGGACTTGTTTTAGCCTGTGCGCTAGCAGCACTTTTTGGCTTCCTTTATTTTAACGCACGTCAGGACATTGACTCAAAGAATGTTGACGTATCACAAAAGACAAAAGAACTGCTCCTTACAAACTCTAAACTTGATTCTATTGCCGTACAACTGGATGCGAAAATAGCCGAAGTTCAGGCTTTAGGTGGACAAGTAGAGGATTTACAAGCTTTGAAAACTCAATTAGAGCAAGACAAAAAGAATCTGGTTAACTCAAAAAGTGTAAGTATTAAACAATACGAAGGTAAAATCAAAACTTACGAGTTAGCATTGACAGAAAAAGACGCTGAAATTGCCAAATTGAAAGAAGAAAACGCAGTATTAGCTACACAAAACGAAACATTGGGTAGTGAAAATAATAATTTAAAAACAGAGGTTACCGGTCTTAAAACCGACAAACAAGCATTGGCTGATTCTGTGTATAATGTTGCCGTTAAAAATAAAGAGTTATCAGAAAAAGTAACTTTAGCGGCTGCACTTAAGGCTATGAATGTAAGTGTAAATGCAATCAACTCTCGTGGAAAAGAACGTGACGGAGGTGAATACAAAGCCAAAAGAGTAGATAAAGTGAAAATATCTTTCAAATTGGCAGAAAACCCTCTCACTAAAAGAGAAGATAAAGTTATTTATCTGAGATTACTTGACCCTAAAGGCAATGTAGTTTCAGATATGGCAACAGGCTCTGGTACATTTACTTTTGGTGGAAACGAAACGGTTTATACGTCTAAACAAACAGTGATGTATGATAACTCGGGTCAGAATGTAGACTTTGTTTACTCTCGTGGTAGTTCGTACGAAAAAGGTAAATATACTATCGAATTATATTCAGAAGGCTTCAGCATTGGCCGCGGCTCTTTTGATGTGAAGTAATCAGTATAGTTTATTATATGGAAAATCCCGTCGGTTAACTCCGGCGGGATTTTTTTTGTTTTATCTGAATTATACCAGAGTTAAAGCCATTCTCACCGGAATTTAATCAAAACCCTCCGCTTAAACATCTAAAGAAAAATGCATGCTTTTTCCGGTTAATTTTGGTTCAACCTGTAAACATCTTATATAATATGAAAGCATTACTATTTTGTTGCCTGATTTTATCAAATGTTGCTTTAGCACAAAGTGTTTCAATTACACCGAACCAGGGAGTGAAATTTCCACGATATTCAAGCGCTGCAATGTTAGCAATTACAACGTCTGAAAGTGGCTCAACGATTTTTAATACCGAAACAAACACACTCTGGACATACACCGGAATTGCCTGGAAGAATCTAGGGAGCGGAGTAAACGGTACAAAGATGCAGACTTTTATGTACAATAGTGTGTCTTGGACGTTTACACAAGGTGCCTATTCAAGAATTTACACTGCGACTATCTCTATTCCGGAATTGAGTACAGAAGTTTTAAATAGCGGACTAGTTGACATTGCTTATGTACCTTATGGCAGCAATACACTTGTTTTTAAGAAAATACCAGACGCTCAATGGGGTGTAAATCTTTTTGCAGGAACTCAATATACTTTAACCAGAACTTTTTCTTATGAATTGAATACTGTCTCATTTACAACCGAGATTCCCGGTAACATCACTCCAGGAAGTGATTATTTATATGTTCCTCAGCAAATAAAAGTAACATTAATTTCACCCAATCCGAATAATTAAGTATTGAAACCTTCGGGTTTTCTTTCCTATTAACCTCTTGAGGGTATATTTCAATATAGATGTAAATGAATGGTAAAAGAAGGAACAATGAAACTGAAAATCATTACCTTAGTGTGTCAATGAAAACACTAAACTTTTAAACCTTCACCCATGAAAAATCTTTTATACTTTACCCTGTACATAAGTGTTCTTCTTACTGCTTGCCACCAAAAGCCAAAAGATAATCAGGATAAAACCCCTACATCTTCGATGTCAGTCTGTAGTTTACCTGAAGTAATCGATAAAAAATGGTACGCCTCTAATAAAAAAGCGCCTCTTTTGCCCGGACTGGAAGGTATCGACTTGCGAATCACTACTAAGAGTGCTGAAGCGCAGAAATACTTTAATCAGGGTCTTATGCTGGCTTATGGTTTCAATCATGCCGAAGCTGCCCGTTCTTTTTTTGAAGTGACAAGACTGGATTCTGCCTGTGCTATGGGCTGGTGGGGCTTTGCCTATGTTTTAGGGCCAAATTATAATGCCGGAATGGAGCCGGATAATTTCCAGAGAGCATTCGATGCCATTCAGAAAGCGAGGGCACTCACGGCTAATTGTTCACAAAAAGAGAAAGATTTAATTCAGGCGATGAGTCTCAGATATAACAATGATTCAGATACCCCCCGAGCCGCTCTGGACGCATCGTATATGGAATCAATGAGACAGCTTTATAAAAAATATCCAACTGATGCAGACATAGCTTCAATTTTTGCTGAATCTATCATGAATCTGCACCCCTGGCAATTGTGGAAAACCGATGGAACTATGCAGCCGTGGACTCCGGAAATTATTACGGTCTTAGATAAAGCCTTGCAAGTGAACCCAAAACATGCAGGGGCTAATCATTTCTATATCCATGCCCAGGAAATGTCTCAGCATTCAGAAAAAGCTTTGACAAGTGCCAGGCGGCTTGAAACCCTCGTGCCCGGCGCAGGGCATCTTGTTCACATGCCTTCTCATATTTATATCCGGATTGGCCGCTATCACGAAGGTGTAATCGTCAATCAGCAGGCATCATTGGTTGATAGCTTGTATGTAGAGGCTTGCCATGCGCAGGGAGCCTATCCTTTAGGTTATTACCCGCATAATTATCATTTCATTGCTGCCTGCGGTACTTTAAGCGGAGAAAGCAAAAGCGCGATGATTGGCGCTAGACAAACGGCTGACCATGCCCATAAAAAACTGATGCTTGACCCGGCCTGGGGTACTTTACAGCATTATTATACTATCCCTTGGTATATTCAGGTAAAACTGGGTAAATGGGCGGACATTCTGCATTCAAAAGCGCCGGAGAAGAATTTAAAGTATCCTTCGGCAATCTGGCATTATGCGCAGGCAATGGCAGAGCTTTCTAAGAACAAAACTTCTGAGGCTAAGCAGCATCTTGCTGAGATTAAGAGTATTCTTAAAGACACCACACTAAAGAATCTGACTATCTGGAATATAAATAATATGCATGATTTATGCGCTATTGCAGCCGCTACCGTTGAAGGTGAAATATATGCCAGAGAAAAGAACTATGCGCAATCGATTGCGCTCTTAAAGCAGGCAGTAGCCAAAGAAGATGCACTTAATTATAATGAGCCTGCCGATTGGTTTTTCTCAATTCGCCACCATTTGGGAGCGGTGTTAATTGAAGCAGGGAAATATGAAGAGTCCATTACGGTTTATGAACAGGATTTAAAAACCTATCCTCATAATGGCTGGGCTCTTAAAGGTTTAATGAATGTTTATGCTAAAACAGGCGATAAAAAGAAATATGAGGCAGTAAAAAAAGAATTTAACGAGGCCTGGAAATATGCGGATATTGAGATTGCCTCTTCACGGATTTTGTAGGTTAAACAAAAAATACCGATGAATCACTCCATCGGTATTTTTATATGATATTACACTTGAATCTTCTTATTTCGGAAAAGTTACATACATTTCCTTGCGATTCTGATAAGGATTTTCTGATTCGTTTACCTTCAAAGGTTCACTCTTCATTGAAGAAGTTGATACACGGGCATTAGGGGAGGTATCTGCCTGCATTACCTGACCTGTGATTAACTCCAATGCCTTTTTCAATAGTGTTTCATTCTCCTCTCCCCATCCCTTAAATGGTATTACGTTATCTGTTACTGCATAATCCGGCAAAAACCCTTCTTTTGTACCATAGTTTGACTCACCCTTCGAATTAACAGTTTTCAGCACAATAGGTTGCATTGCCCATTTCCAACGTTTCTGTGAATCAGACAAGGTTACAGAGCCTACATTTTTGCCATAAGTATGACCACCAATAAGAATAACATCCATATAAGGCCTTAATCCGTTGATAACCAGTTCACTGGCAGAGGCTGTTCCGGTAGAGGTCAATACGTATAAACGAGTCAATGTCCCCAGATTATTCGCTTCATTCAGAAATTTTGTAGGAGTAGAATAAGAAGGTCTGTCTTTTGTTATGTTGGCGTTCCATTGATCGCTATGAATCACATTATTAGTATTAAGATTTTTTACGATTAATGATGACAATAAATCGGCAGAAGAAATATAACCTCCGGGATTAAGCCTTAAATCAAGCACCAGTTCGTTGACGCCTTTGCTTTTAAATTCGCCAAAAACTTGTCTGAGATTATTGTCGAAAGTACTGATAAACTGGCTGTAAACCAGATAACCTATTTTCTTGTTTCCTTTTTCAATAACTTTCCAGAAGTGAACAGGGTTATCCTGCACTTCTGCTTTGGTTACCTGTACAGTTGTGCCATTCAAAGAAAAAACGCTGTTGGTTACTTTCCCTAAGCCAAAAGTAGCAGTCTCAGCACTTGTCAGCGAGCTATAATTGGTCTTGTTTAACTGTGTACCATTTACCGTCAGAATAATATCACCGCGTTTAAGTCCGGCTTTTTCTGCGGGGCTGTTTTTAATTACATAAGTTACAAAGAAACCTACATCATTCTGCGAATTGTCAAGGTAGTAGATAGTATATTTCATACCAAATACTTTATTGATACCATTCAAAGAGTTGGTAAGCGCCTCAACATCTTCTTCAATCCATGAAAAACGGTCAGTGTTGGGGTAGTCGTTTAATAAGGTATAGAAATAGTCTTTAGGGGTAGTAGTGGGCGCATTCTTTGCAGGCATCTGGTCTGTCCATAAATACCAGTACTTAAGGTTGTCATAAACCCATTCGTTTATCGCTTTATTCGAAGTTTCATCAGGCGTAGCAGGCGTGGGGTCATCAGTTTTTACCTTACAAGAGAGTATACTTCCTGTCAAAAAAAGGCCCAAAATCAGTGATTTTGCAGGTGTAAATTTCATATTCAAAAGTATTATTTAGCGTTCAGTTATATTGACGTTATTTATTAACGATAAGTTGCGGTTATTGTTATACTTTGCTTAAATATACTTCATTTTGAATAAAATGCTACAATATTTCAGCCAGATTCCCTTTAATATTTTTCACTATACCGTCTAATCCCAAATCGTTGGCATCTGTTCCGAAAGGTTCTTCTATTTCTTCTGCCATAATTTCAATTCCTGCAAATGCATAAAACACCAGAGTCACTATAGGAATCGACCAGAATTTGTATTCCAGCACTGCTGTAATAGGCATTGTAAATACATAAATGAAAATTATTTTTTTGATAAAAATATTGTAAGATACCGGAATTGGGGTGTTTTTAATCCGTTCACAGGCACCAAGATTGTCTGTAAAAGATGAAAGCTCATTATTGAGTACAATTAGCTGCTCGGCATTGATAAGGCCTGATTTGTATAACTGATGAATTTCAGTATAAATAGCCTGGCATATTCTGTTCGGAAGATGTTTGAAACCTTTGTAATATTCTTCATTATAAATCCCGGTAAATGTTACGCTGCTTAAATGTGCTTTCCCACGCAGGTGTTCCTTCACTACAAGTAAGTAATCTCCTATCAGAATTTTTATAGTTTCTTTAGCCGGGTGATTTTCAGGTAAATAAGTTGCCAGTTTTAAGGCAAAGTTTCTTGAGTTGTTCGTGAAATTTCCCCATATCCTCCTGCCTTCCCACCATCTGTCATAAGCTGTATTTGTTCTGAAAACGAGTAGTAGAGATAACACAAATCCTACCAGTGAATGAATTGTTAATGGGTTTTTGATTGGAACATAGTGCAGAATATTGTTTTCAATATAAACAAATATGGCTGTATAAACCGATAGGCCAAGCATGGCGGGTAATAATTTGCGAAATGTGTCTGCTTTGTGGAAGTAAAAAATGAATTTCCACCAATTCTTAGGGTTATAGTCTATCATAAAATGTGGGTATTTTGCCTGATGGCTTTGTCTGATTAAGTAATGCAAATATAATTTTTTTTGCTGCATACAACTAAAACTGAAAAACAGAATCAATCTGCTTTTAGTTATAATAGTGTATTTCCGAGATTATTTTTAATCAATAATTCAAAAAAAAATTAAATGATTTCTAAGATTGCTTGTATATTCGTGCCAAAACCGTTGAAAATATGAAAAAACTGCTTTATCTGGTTCGTCATGCTACTGCTGAAGAAGGAGGCAATACGCCTATGTTCAGAGACTTTGACCGCAATCTTACCTCACATGGTATTATTGAGTCGGCTCGCATGGGGAAATTTTTAGCAGAAAAAGGTATAAAAATTGAATTATTGGTAAGTAGTGCTGCTGACAGATGTAAATCAACCGCTAAGATTTTTGCCGAGCAATTGCACAAAGATGCGGATGAAATTGTTTTAGATGAAGCTATTTATGGAGGCGGAGCAAGAGCCTATCTGGCCGCGGTGAATAATCTGAGCGAAAAAGTGAAATCAGTAGCTATTTTTGGGCATAATCCGGATATTTCTTTTTTTGCTGAATATCTTACCCGTGCCGATAT
>CALRLN020000299.1:0-6863 GCA_943368675.1 Chitinophaga pinensis
ACATCTGCCTCATACTTCTTATAAGTTTTCTCAATTGATGCCAGCTTCTGCTGCAAATCTGCGCCGGGGTTTATTTTCAGATATAACGTGCGCAGTTGTGTAGTATCTTTTACTACCCTTAGCAACATCCCGTCTATTTTCTGTTGCAGAGATGTAAAATTGAAATCTTTCAGCACCCCCACTATTTCCTTTTTATTGCCACCCACATCCAGATGCTGCCCGATAGGCTTCTCCACTATTTTCAGTTTTTCTACTGCCGTTTCGTTAATCACAATCTTATCGTTACCCAGTGCCAGTTGCTCAACATTGGCAGGTCTGGTTTTCCAGTCCAGTTGCAGAATCTTCAGAAATTCCTCATCTACGTCCATATTATTAATGCTCACATCTTCGTTGGTAGTCGGGGTTTTGGTAAAATACATATTCCATCCACCCGAAAACATAGATAATGACGAAGCCCCAATCTGCTCAACACTCCCATTTTGTTTTAAATCATGGCGTAGCGCAGCCGTATGCTTCCGGGCTTCGTTTGATAGCGGCAATACCAATACCTGCTCCTTGTTCATGCCTATCTTTTTGTTTTGCAGGTAGCTTAATTGTTTCTGCACCACCATGCTACATATAATCATCACAACAGATGCCATAAATTGAAACACGATGAACACCCGACGGAGATTAACCCCCTCTTTACCCGAAGCAAACTTACCTTTCAGCACCCCAATAGGAGAAAACTTAGAGAGAAGCAATGAAGGATAGCTACCGGCAATCAGGGCCGTAAAAATCAATAAGCCTGTAAGAATACTTAAAAACAACGGACTCGTAATAAAAGCATCATCAATATTCAGGCTGAGCATATTATAGAAAGGCTGCTTCAATAACTGAAATAAAAGCAAAGCCAGCACAAACGAAATCAGACTCACAATAACCGACTCCCCATAAAACTGCGTGGCTAAATGTCTGCGATTAGCCCCTAAAACCTTACGCACGCCTACCTCTTTTACCCTGACAGTCGAGCGGGCCGTTGTAAGGCTCATATAATTAATCAATGCCAGAAACAGCACAATAGCCGCAATAATCAAAAAGATAGATACATATTTGGTATTGGCCGAATCTCCCCAGTTATTACCCAGATGCGTTTCCAGGAAAGGCAACAATAGATAGGTCGAATGCGAGATAAGCCCGTTATTCTCATCTTTTGTCAATACTTTCGGAATCACCCTCTCTACTTTTGCCTCAGACTCCGGCTTATTCAATAAAAAATAGGTCTGATAACTTCCTGTTCCCACGAGCTCATCCGACTCATAGTTTTGCGCCCTGTCGCGCTTCATCATAGCATCAAAAGTTGACAGCGAGCCTATAAAATCCAGGTCAAGAGTAGAGTTGGTCGGTAGTTTTTTAAACACCCCCGTAATGCGAAGTACATCCTTTTTATTATAAGTAATCGTCTTACCTACCGGGTCGGCCTTCCCAAAATACTTCTCTGCCATTGCCTCGTTAATCACCACCGTATTAGGCTCCGACAAAGCTGTTTTCGGGTCACCTTCAATAAAGTTAACCGTAAATACATTGAATAGCGACGGCTCAGAAAAGTAGAACTTACGCTCAAAAAACTTGTGGTTTTCATCCGACTTAATCACCACATCATCCTGAAAGGGATTCCCGATCCGGGCATAATCCACTACTTCGGGATTAGCCTGTTTCACAGCGTTCCCGAAGTTTTTCGACACCATATTAAACTGTACCTCATTAGAGCCGAATTTCATTTTCACCATCGTGCTGAAAATATTCTTTCCGTTCCGGTGAAATTGGTCGTAGCTCAACTCATGCGACACATAGAGCAGAATCAACATACAAACAGCCATACCAATGGCTAGTCCGGCAATGTTAATAATACTGAAAACCTTGTTTTTCAGTAAATTCCTGAAGGCGATTTTGATGTAGTTACGTAGCATGTTTGTTATGGTTAAAGGATAAGGGAACAAGGAGAACGGAACAAGAAAAAGAAAGTATGTTTGTGCTTGCCTAAAATAGGTTGACGCGATTTGTAATTTTGTCAATATATCTAAAATGGCATTATGCATTGATTGGGGTTAATATTTTTTGTTTCATTACAAGTCCAGATGAGTAATTTTGGTCTATTGACCACCTCTAGTTCTTTGATATATCGTTCAAACGAGTCCGGTGATAGTTTACCTAATGAACTATGTGGCTTAGTGCTATTATAGGCATCAATGGTATTTTTTAATTGCTGTTTTAATTCCTCAAAGTTTGTAATTTTCCAATACCTGAGGTATTGATTTTTAATAGTACCATTTACTCTTTCAATATGCGCATTTTCATAAACTTCTTTACACATGCTAATTTTTATTCCGGCATTTGTGAGCAATACAGTATAGGTATCACTAATGTATTGTCCACCTCTGTCTGAGTGATGGATTAGGTTTGTAAAAGTCCTTTTTTTGCGAGTTTTAAAAGCCATTTCAAGGGCTTGACAATTGTTTTCAGCTCTCATATTATCAGCGACCGAGTAACCTATTATTTTACGGGAATACACGTCCATAATCATGACGATGTAATAAAATCTGTCTTCCACATTATAATAAGTAATATCGCTGGTCCACAATTGGTTTATATCCTCTAATTTTTTATCAATCAAAAGGTTTTTGTAACGACTATATGGACTTGAAAATGTTGTCTTTATAGGGTTTTTATAAGTAATTAACCTAAATCCATAGGCAAATCCAATACTAATAAAGGCATCACGTCCTAAACCTGCTGGGTTCAGAAGATCATACATCACCCGTAAGCCCATGCCTGGGTGTATTTCTCTGGTTTGCATAATCAGCCCAACAGTTAAGTATTCTATATCAGCCCATTTTTTCTCTCTGATAAGCCTTTGATGATGTGCTTGTCGGCTAACTTTACAGAGTTTAAATAAATCATTGATAACATAGTTGTACTTATTCTTATTGAGACGAAAATACTCTAACGTTTCACATTGAAGTTTTTTTTAATATCAATCCCATATTCCTCAGAGGCTATTTCGACTAATTTTTCAAGATAGTCTAATTGCATTTGTTTTTGACCTACAAGTCGCTCAAGTTCAGCAACTTTAACTAACAATTCATTCGTTTTGGTAGCTTCACTTTCTTTTTGTATGACCATGACTGTTCCTTGTTTATGCTCCGGTGAATATCGATAAAGCCATTTATAGGCTGTACCTAAACTTATTCCCCACAATTTACAAAAAGAACGGATACTATAAAGTCCAGAACTTAATTCCTGAACTTTTTCCCGTTTGAACGCCTCACTGAAACTTCGCCGCTGGCGAATCTTTAGTGTTGTACTTTTTTTAGGTGATAGTTCGTTTTTGCCCATAAAATAAGTTAAGTTTTATGTCAACCTATTTTAGGCAAGCACAGTTTTCTTCCATTCTCCTTTTTCCATTTTCCATTTACTCAGATTTTAGTAACCTCACCGGATTCATCAACGCAGCCCTGATAGTCTGGTAGCTGATGGTCAGCAAGGCTATAGTTATAGCCGTGATGCCCGCCAGAGCAAATACCCACCATTGTATACCTACATGATAAGCAAAGTTCTGCAACCACTTATCCATAGCCCACCACGCAAGCGGGAAGGCAATCACAGCCGCAATCAGCACCAGTTTCACAAAATCACGGGTCAGAATCACAATAATACTGCCGATGCTCGCCCCAAGTACCTTGCGGATACCGATTTCCTTGATACGTTGCTCTGCTGCGTAAGTAGCCAGACCAAACAAGCCTAAGCAGGCAATCAGAATAGTCAGTATAGCCACTATCAGAAAAATCGTCTGCTGTATCTGGTCCTGTTCATAAAACAACTCCCATTGTTTATCCAGAAAATGGTATTCAAACAAATGATTCGAATCAATACTTTTCAGTACATTATCCATTTGTTTGAGTGTCTCCTCAACATTGGCAGTATTAACCCTGCTGCTGAAATAATCAATATTCTGTATCGGATTACTATGGAAACCCAGCACCATCGGCGACACCGCCTGATGCAGCGATTGAAAATTAAAGTCTTTCACAATGCCTACAACTCTCACATTAAACGAAGCATCAAATCGCTCCACACTACCCCCGAAATCCACACTCGGAATCTCCACCACCTGTCCCGATGCCTGCGTGATACCCAGTTGTTTGGCCGCACTCTCGTTGATAATCACAGCCGTAGAGTCATTGCTACCTGTATTGCTGAAATTCCGCCCTTTCAGTAATTGTATATCGTATGTTTTCAGAAATTGCTCATCAATGCCTAAAAAATACATATCCTTACCCTCTAAAGAGGTCACATTTTCATTCTTCACCCTCACTTTCACCAGGTTTTTCCACTCACCCGGCACACGCGAACTCACCGATACACCCTTCACCTGAGATAATTTCGCAAACTCTCTTTTAATAGTTTCTGCCCCACGTCTTACCTTACCACTATTGATGTCTACAATCACCAGTTGGTCTTTCTTAAAGCCCATGTCTTTGGTTTCTACGTATTTCATCTGCAAGTACACAATCGTAGTTGCTACTATCATCACGATAGACAAAGAGAACTGAAAAATAACCAGAAAACGACGGATAGATATATTGCCCTTGCCCACATTGATTTTATTACGCAGCAATAAAATAGGCTTGATGCGTGACTGAAACAAAGCCGGATAAGTACCCGACATCAGGCTGGCTATTATAACCACTATACCCACGCCTATCCAGATACGATAATCTGTATTAAAGCCAAGTGTCAATTTCTTATGTGTAAAATTATTGAAATACGGCAATAATGCCTGTACAAGCAATACCGCTATCACTAAGGCAATAATAGTTACAAGAAATGCCTCCGAAATAAACTGCTTAATAAGGTTTTCACGGCTTGCCCCGGCTGTTTTGCGCACCCCTATTTCTCTGGCTCTGTTCGCAAAACGGGCGGTGGTGAGGTTCATATAGTTAATGCAGGCAATCACCAGCACAAATACAGCCAGCACCGCAAACACATAGATATAGGTCAGGTTTCCGCCTGACTGCCCCTCAATATCAGCAGAATAAAAATGAATAGCCTTTAATGGTTGTAGTGAATAGGCATATTTATCTTTTTCATTGGCATCCCGCTTCGACTTTATCAATTGATTCAGCTTTGCCTCCACATTCCCGACCCTGGCTTTTTCGTCAAGCAAAAGATAAGTCGAGAAACTATCCGAACTCCAGTCTGTACTCACAAAATCCTTGAAACGCTTGTTTTCAATACTTGCTTCCGAAAAAAGAAGGTTAAATGAGAGATGTGAATTAACAGGAATATTTTTCAGAACGGCGGTAACAGTATAAGGCGTCGAATCTCTGTCTACTTTAATAAACTTGCCGATTATATTCGTAGAATTAAAATATTTCAAAGCTGATTCCTCAGTCAATGCCACCGTATAAGGCGCTTTTAAAGCTGTTTTGCGGTCACCGGCAATCAGGTCAAAATCCAGTACCTCTAAAAAATCATTGTTGGCAAATGTTAGGTCTTCATAAAAAACATTGGTATTCTCCTGTGTACCCACATTGCTTCTACCTGCTCCGGTATATCTGGCCGCCTTCTTAATTTCAGGAAAACTCGTTTTCCCCGTCTCCGAAATCTGATACGCCACACTCGCTACTTTGGCCTCCTTTCCCTCTGCCGATACTTTCTTATTCACCACCCGGTAAATATTATCAGCCTGCGTATGAAAACTATCAAAAGTCAGTTCATCAAAAATATAAAGGGCAATTAACAGAAAGCTGGTAAGGCCCACCATTAAGCCGAAAATATTAATAAAAGAGAAAATCTTATGCCTCATAAGATTCCTCCACGCAATTTTAAAATAGTTTTGTAGCATAATGCCTCTAGCCCCTAAAGGGAGACGTTTAAAAAAGTTAAATAATAAACCCTACCCCCTAAAGGGGAATTTCTTATATCAGATAGTAATCATGCGTAAGCAACTCCCCTTTAGGACGGTCCGACGCATCGGCCGGGGGCGGCCGTTTACTCCGTCTTCAGACTCTTCACCGGATTCATCAACGCCGATTTAATAGCCTGATAACTCACCGTCAGTATGGCAATAGCAACCGCTACCACACCTGCCACAGCAAATACCCACCATTCAATATCAATGCGGTAGGTAAAATCCTGTAGCCAGCGGCTCATTAACAAATAAGCTATCGGACTCGCTATTACCAGTGCTATTAATACCAGTTTAATAAAATCTTTGGTCAGCAGCGTCGTAATACTGAACACCGAGGCACCCAGTACCTTTCTGATACCCACCTCTTTGGTGCGTTGTTCGGCCATATAAGTTACCAGACCGAAAAGACCCAGGCAGGCAATCAGAATAGTAAGTATAGCAAAAGTAACAGCTACTTTACCTACCCTTTGCTCAGCCCTGTACATTTCGTCAAATCTTTCGTCCAGAAAACTATAGGCAAATGGCATTTCAGGCGCAATACTCTTCCATTTTTCCTCTACTTTCTTAACCAGCCCGGGCATATCATCTGTATTAACCTTAAAAGCCATCGCCCAATTGCTCGTACCCAGCCTCATGCTTAAAGGCGCCACAGTCTGGCGCAATGATTCATAATGAAAATTCTTTACTACACCTATAATCTCATAAGAGCTCCTGTCGTCTTCTGACGAATAAATTCTCTTACCGATGGGGTCAGCATAACCCAACACCTTTGCCGCAGTTTCATTAATAATGATTCCCGTTGAGTCAGTCCCAAACGATTTTGAGAAATTCCTGCCTTTCAGCATCTGCATCCCCAGTGTCGGCACGTAGTCATGGTCAACATTCCATACCTGCATACTAAAACCGTTTT
>CALRLN020000300.1:0-6791 GCA_943368675.1 Chitinophaga pinensis
GTAGCAATACTTACAGCAGGTGAATACATAGTAATACCGCTGATACCGGTAAAATAGTTAGTTAGTTTTTCGATACTGCTTTCAGCCAGTGAATAGCGGTAAAGGTTCCTGAATCCGTCGGCGTCTGATAAAAAATATATAAAATTACCTGTAGGGTCAACTAAGGGGTTGAGATTATCAGCACCCTGAAAGAAAGCAAAGGTTTCTACTTTTAAAGACCCGACATCCAGTCTTGAAATAGAAAAATCAGCTTTTTCGAGGCGGGCAAAATTGTGCGCGCGGTCTGACACAAAATAAATCCACTTACTGTCAGGCGACCATGTGGGCTGCAAATCTGAATTGTCATCATTTGTCAGGTTTCTGACCGTTTGTTCTTTAATATTAAATGCATATAAATCACTTATACCGTTCATTAAGCCTGAGACCACAATAGTGCTGCCATCGGGTGACCACGCCGGGTTTGTAAATGAGTCTACTCCTTTCAGCTCAAAAGTACGTTTGCTGCCTGTAGCTACATCTACTATAGATAATTTATTGCGACCCTTGCTCTGTATCACCAAAGCTAAATTCCGGCTATCAGGCGACCACGCTCCGGCAGTTTCAAGGAAACTATACGAATCTACGTGCGACCCGAATGAAGTGCTCTCTATCTTTCTGACAATTTTCCCAGTATTGGCCTCAGCAACAAAAATATCCAGGGAAATAATATTTTTAGAAGAGATATATGCCACAAAATTACCATCAGGGCTGATGGTGGGAGAAAGATTCATTTCGCCTGCATTTTTGGCAGAGGCTATTTCTTTACCTGTCGGAATAATAGAAGTACCTTGCCGGAACGGAGAATAACTTTCGACCATCACTTTTTTCCACCTCGTAGAAAAACGCTCAATATCCATTTTCAGGTTACGCCTGAAAGCCGCTTCAATACCATACTTGGCTGTTTCTCTGAATAGCGGACGAATCATGTCATCGCCATAAGTAGCGGCTATATATGCCCAGAAAGCCTGCCCCCATCTGTAGGGAAAATATTTGTACTCTTTGGTTACCAGATCTTTTATGGTAGGAATATCATCACTTAGCACTGCATCACGCATCCACATAGCAGTATGGGCATCTACCCCCCCCAACGACATATATTCTGCCAGTCCTTCTACCATAAACAGCGGCAGGTTCTGGATATTCCCTAAAGTTGTGGAATCGCCGGAAGTCATTAACTGGTATTGGAAAGCATGCACTAATTCGTGCCCCAGCACGTGGTCGGTCTGCCGTTTCGAGTACATCATGGGCATCACTACCCTGTTTCTGAGGCCTTCTGTTACCCCTCCTGTTCCTTCGCCTATGCGTCCGCTGATGGCTGTTGTTTCCTGAAAATCCGGGTGATTCTGATAGATAATGAGAGGGTTAGGTTTAATAAAAGCGAGTTTGAAAACTTCCTGATGAATCTTATACCAGTGTTCGCTATTAACAACTATGTCGTTTGGTACTGTATTGTCTTTAAAATAATGATATAATTCAAAGTGCGGGCTTTGTAAAACTTTAAAACCAAATGATTTATAACGAGGTTTGTTTTGTCCGAAATATTGCGATTGTGAAAATGATAAGTTACTGATAATCAGCCCTATAATTAACAACAAGGTTTTTCTCATACCTGCGACGTAGTGTTATTTTCCTCTTATAACGAAATTTAAGAGAAAATAGCTTAAAAAGAGCCTTGAAAATTTATCTGGCGAAATCAGGACGACAAGCACTGGCAAATCTGGCCTTCCAGTAGTTTGACATCATATTATCTTCAATTACGCCCTTGCTAGTAGAAGCGTGAATAAAAATGACTTCGTTTTCGCCTCTTACCTCTGTAACAATACCTGCATGATTGACCTCCCTGCCATTGACAGAAAAGAAGACCAGATCACCTGTGCGTATATTGGGAATATCAATGGCAGGAAAAAACTCTGCCTGCTGCCACGAAACACGGGGCAACAAAATGCCAAATTCTTTGAAACTATTACATAGCAGACCTGAGCAATCAATACCCCGGTTGTCATTTCCGCCAATACGATACGGTACACCTGTATACGAGCGTGCTATTTTAATCAGATTCCGGGTATTGGCTGAAACCACTACTTCGGGTTTTCTGACAACACGTTTTTCAACGGTATGCCTCTCATGAGTTACTTTACTCTTGGGAGAATTCCTGGCGGCTAATTCCTCGGCTTTGCTTTTGGTCCGCAAAACCTCGCAGGATGAAACGCCGGATAGGATACCCATCAGGCATAAGAATCTGATTAGTTTTCTTGAGTCAGGCACGTTGGAAAGCATTTTTTTTATCTAACGATAAAATTATGCCAAATTATAAATTTTCAAAACTTTTTATTTATATTTTCCGTAATTATAGATGTATTGCGATTTTCAAATCGCCGTTCAGTAAATGTGATGAAATTAAAATTTAGTCCTGACTCTTAATTTTACAATAGTCTGTCAATTGTGCGGGATACCGCACAGAAGATTTAAAAATAGTTATACGTAATCAAAAAAAACAATGAAAAATAAAACATTCTGGAAGAGTATCGCATTAGCGGTGTGTGTGTTAGTAACAACCCATATCTATGCACAAAATAAAGCTAAAACAAACGCCAAACCGGATTGTAAGATTGAGGTAATACAAAAACCCGAGGCTGAATGGAAAAAACAATTAAGCCCTGTTCAATTTGCAGTAACACGTAAAGCAGGAACAGAACAGGCTTTTACGGGCGAGTACTGGGATAACCATGAAAAAGGCATATATAAATGTGTATGTTGCGATTTAGAGCTTTTCAGCTCTGATACCAAGTTTGAATCAGGCACCGGCTGGCCAAGCTTTTATAAGCCTTTGAATGAATGTAATGTAGAAAATAGAGTCGATGCCAGCCATGGCATGGTGCGTACAGAGGTAGTATGTAACCGCTGCAAAGCCCATCTGGGGCATGTTTTTGATGATGGCCCGAAACCGACAGGCTTACGCTATTGCATGAATTCGGTTTCTTTGAAGTTTGTAAAGAAGTAATTAAACCTGTTTTGCCGACTTGTAAAGAAGGTATTGATGTTTTACAAAAAATTTATGTAAAACATTGATACCTTCCTTTTTTTACTTATAAATTTGCCCCACTGACATATTGAATTTTTTACAATAAAGTGGTGTTGAATTTGTAGAGAATAGTGTGTTCAGAGCCAATAATTTTGAGCATATTTGTATAGGTAAATACTTTTTCTATCGTTATTAGTAGCTATTTTAAAAGCATTATTATCAGGCTTGGCTTACACCGAATAAATTAGGTGAAATGAATATTAAACAAGTTCTTTTAATGGCTTAATCACTCAAATAAAGCTTTTTTCATGCTTTCACATCTTCTGATTAAGAATTATGCCCTGATTGAGCAACTTGAACTCTCTCCTGATGCTCATCTTAATATTGTAACAGGCGAAACCGGTGCGGGAAAATCTATTATGCTGGGTGCGATAGGTTTGCTGCTGGGCAATCGTGCTGATGTTAAAACACTCTATAATGAAGCCGAAAAATGTATCATTGAAGGGACATTTGCTATGGATGGCTTCTATGTTAAAAATATATTTGAAGAAGAAGAGCTTGATTTCGAAAACCCCTGTATCATCCGTCGGGAAATTGCTCCGAGTGGCAAATCACGTGCTTTTATCAATGATACTCCGGTAACGCTCGAAACGCTCAGGAAAATCACTTCGCAGTTAATGGATATTCACTCCCAGCATGATTCTATTCAGTTGGGCTCTAATGAATATCAATTAACTATTATTGATACCTATGCTCAATGCCACGAGAAACTGGTAGAGTATCAGGATAGGTATCGGACTTATAAAAAATTACAGGATGCCTACGGTCAGTTGCAGGCTGAGGCAGACCAGAATAAAAAGGAATTTGAATATAACAGTTTTCAGTTGGATGAGTTGATAAAAGCTAAACTGGAAGCCAACGAGCAGGAACTACTGGAACAGGAATTGAATATTCTTGAACACGCAGAAGAGGTAAAACAACGACTGCGCACGGCCTATGCTTATTTAACTGATACCGAGCAATCTGTGCTGTCGGTTCTTCAGAGCACAGTAAGCAATATGAATCCGATAGCAGGATACTCTCCTGAATATCAACAGTTTAAAGACAGAATACAATCTTGCCTGCTTGAGCTGAAAGATGTAGCACGCGACATTGAGTCGGAAGAAGAAGGCATAGAACTTGATAGTGAACAGATAGAAACTATTCAGGCTCGTCTGGACTTACTATACAAACTACAACAGAAGCACGCAGTAAAATCGAACGGCGAATTGCTGGAGATTCAGGCCATTTTAGAAGAGAAGGTCAGTAAAGTACTTAATTTAAGTGAAAATTTGTCTGCAGCAAAAGAAAGGGTTGATAAGGCCTTTGAATCAGCTACCAAGTCGGCGGAGATATTATCAAAAGCCCGTCAGAAAGTATTACAGGAGGTTGAAAGGCGGGTAGTTGGATTATTGGCAGAACTGGGTATGCCTAATGCAAGCCTGAAAATAAATCATACCACAGGTAAACTTACCAATGATGGGATAGACCAGATCAACTTTCTGTTCAGTGCCAATAAGGGTATTACTCCACGTCAGTTAAAAGATGTAGCTTCAGGTGGTGAGTTTTCGCGTCTGATGCTGGCTATTAAATATGTTTTAGGCGATAAGCGTTCTTTACCTACCATCATCTTTGATGAAATCGATACCGGAATATCCGGCGAAGTAGCCATAAAGGTTGGTAAAATGATGCGTGAAATGGCGCAAAGTTTACAAGTAATTGCCATTACCCATTTGCATCAGATAGCAGGTAGGGGCACAAGTCACTTCTTTGTATATAAAGACAATAGCTCATCAAGAACTGTAAGCCGAATGCGTGAACTGAAAGCAGATGAACGCATTATTGAAATAGCAAAAATGATAGGCGGCGAAAACCCTTCAGAAAGTGCAATACACAGTGCGATAGAGATTTTAGGAGTAAGCGTATAATTAATATAAACCAACACACCAGTACAATGAAAACACTACTTTATTTACTTGTCATTATCTCTATTTTTGGCTGTTCGAATAAATTTGAAGAAGAATCGAATAAATTAAAAGCCGAAACCTTTAAACTTCACGACGAAATAATGCCTGTGAGTATGGAATTGGAGGGATTCCGTGAGAAAGTAATGGCAAAAGCAGAGACTCAGGATACAACTGCCAAACAGCAGGCATTAGAGATTTCGAAATTACTTGATGAGGCCTACAATGATATGGAGGCCTGGATGCCTAAACTAGGCGATGCCGCCGATATGAAAGCCAGCCAAGAAAAAGTAGATGCCCTGATTGAACTGAAAACAGATGGAGATAAAATTAAACAGAAAACCCTTGATGCCAAGAAGAAAGCGGAGGATTTTCTGAAATAAGTATACGAACATTTTATTGATATACCTTTCCCGTTCGGGAACACATCTGTCCGGGAAGGATTCTTACTATATGAAGCACATATTAATCATACTTGTTGGGCTGGTATTCATTACCGGATCCTGCCAGCCTAAAAAATTACCTATTTTAGGCGAACGTACATTTGTGAATGGAGACTCGGTTTATCATACCATTCCTGATTTTTCTTTTGTTGACCAGGACAGTAATGAGGTAACCAACAAAACCTACGAAGGCAAGATTTACGTAGCCGATTTTTTCTTCACTACCTGCCCTACTATATGCCCGATTATGAAAACCCAGATGCTGCGGATTTATGATAAGTTCAAGGACAATCCTGAAGTGGGTATTCTTTCACATACCATTGATCCTCGCCATGATTCAGTTGCTGTATTGAAAGCTTATGCCAAACGCCTGGGTGTGTCTGGTAATTTCTGGCACTTTGTAACAGGTAATAGAGACAAAATATACGAACTAGGCCAAAAAGAATACTATGTAACTGCCGGTGAGGATTCTACTGCTGCCGGAGGCATTATTCACAGCGGGGCTTTTATACTGGTTGATAAGAAACGTAGAGTAAGGGGTATGTATGACGGTACTCAGGAAAAAGAGGTAAGCCGGTTAATGAAAGATATGAATGTATTGTTGAAAGAGGGGAAATGATTTAGAATTTATGATTGATTTGAATATTCTCTTTAAAACAAATATGAGAAACAACCCCACACCCCAACCCCTCTCCCCAACAGTGGGGAGAGGGTCTTTTTTCACATCCTCGCCAAAGTTAGGGAGATTTGGTGCGACAGTTGCTTTAGTGGGATTGTTACTCTTTGCTATCTCGTGCCAATCAAAGGAGAAAGTAAAACTGGAACAATACTATATTGGCGGGAAAGAAATATTTGAGAAGAATTGTGCCAATTGCCATCAAAAGGATGGGAAAGGGCTACAGAATCTATACCCTCCTATTGCGGGAAGTGATTATTTGGAAAATAAGTCACAGGTAATCTTAGCCATTAAAAATGGGATTACAGGTGAAATTAAAGTAAACGGTAAGACATATAATCAACCTATGCCTGCCAATAGTCACCTGCAAAATTTAGATATTGCTGAAGTAGTAACCTATATTTATAGTGAGTGGGAAAATGAGCAAAAAATAACTACCGTAGAGGAAGTAGAGAAAGTATTGAAGAAAAATTAAATTATAAATGACTAATTACGAATCAGCTAATACATAAAATAACGGCAATTACGTAACTATTCGCTTATTCAACATTCGTTAATTCACTATTAATTACTAGTCGTATCTACCTCAGCTTCTCCACCTGTTGCTA
>CALRLN020000301.1:0-6781 GCA_943368675.1 Chitinophaga pinensis
ATCAATATTGCCCATCATATCAATACGGCTTCTGTTATCTATAGCCAGATGATCATTCGTTGTATCGGGTCGGCCTATTACACAGGTGTACAGATTCTCTGATTCGGTTTTAACCACTCCATCAGTAAAAGAATAGCTTACAGGTGAATTAAGTTTTTTCCACATCGGTGAATCCGGCGTGTATGTTGGTGCTTCTTCTACCTTTGGTGATTCGTCAATCAGTTCAGCAGGGTTCTTCTCACAGGCAAAGATGCTTGCAATCAGACTGCTGAATATTAGTATTTTGAATATATTTTTCATAATCTTTTCTCTCTTTAAATGTTGGCGAATCTCCATATTAATTAATAGAACTACCGCCACACGATAAATTACCAAATTGCAACCATAATCGCTCAATCGCTAATTCACTAAATTCCTCAATCACTTCCATTCTACTGGTGGTGTACAACCATAGCCCGGATAAGTCGTCTGGCAATTGGTAGTAGGTTTCTCTAAAGGTATCAAAGGTGGTAAAATTCCAATACTTGCTTCATTAGAAAAACTAACTGTCGAAGGGTCAATCAACAATCGTTTGGTGCTTACACCTGAAACACCAAAAAAGCCTAAAGCAAAATCTGTGTCGTCCTTTTCATTGACGATATTACCAATAATTGTCGAAGGCAACGGATCGAAAATACTTCCTGTACGGGTTCTTTGCTCTTCATACTGCTGCAAGAAAAGATAAGACTCTTCCGAAATTGACATCTGCTTTACTTCAATATAATGCCTGGCCAAAGGAGCCTCAGGGTCAATTGGGGAAAAATGAACCAGGCGTTTCTTAATGTCTTTTCCATTGATATAAGTATCGGCAAAAACATTGGCCCCGTCGTCACGATTATAAGCCCAACATGAAAAACCGCAGGTATTAGTCCCGCCGCTGTGCGTTATTTTTAAAGAGATAGAATAACTTTTCCATCGGTAATAGTCTCTTGAATTCTCAGCATCCTTAGTATCAATATAAGTACGCACAAAATTTTCGGTTTTGTCGGCATATATATTATTGATAGGCGCTACTCCCTTCATTAACTGTGGTTTGGTTACATATACTTTACCATCCGGCATTTCGATACGTAAAGAATAAGAACGACCTACCTGGCATTTATATTCATTATCTGTCTGATATAAGGCCGGTTCATAGATATTTTGCCGGAATCTTACAGAGCTTCCCTTATCGTCGGTTAAAATAACCCTTGCCCCATTTACTGCTAATCTTGAAGTGATGACGCTTCCGGAAACAAACTTGCCCGAATAGCTTAACCGTAGATTATAAGGCGGATTTTCGTTAGTGATTTCACCATCAACTACCAAAACAGGTGTTTCATTTCTATATGGCAACTCTACCTGCTCAACGCATGAGAGTTGGATGATAATAGCAAAAATTATAAGTAAAATATTTCGTTTCATCTTTTTAAAAATTGTATGTAACAGCTACCGCAGGAATGACACTTCCGAAAACCGACAGGCGATATGAACGGATTGAATTATTATAACGCACAAAATAGATAGAATACGGATTCCGGCGCCCATAGAGATTATATAACGAAAGCGAGACGGTAGTATATCTTTTTTGTTCCGGCGTTTTTCGGGTATCTTTTAATAATGAAACATCTAAACGGTGATAGTCGGGTATACGGTCGAGATTTCTCGACGAATAATCAATGACAGTTTTACCTAAAAGCCTGTATGTACGGTCGGGATAAGTTGCCGGGCGACCGGAAGCATAGACAAAGTTGGAAGAGAATGTCCAGCCATTGCCGATAAAGTGTTGGATGGATACCGCCAGATTATGCGGTTTATCAAAGGTAGACGGAAACCATGCGCCACGATTAACCTGCTCGGTCGGGTAATCAGAATCTATCCTTGCCAATGTTCTTGAATAAGTATAAGATAAACTCCCTTTCAGGCGGCCTTTGTTTTTCTGAACACTTGCTTCTATACCGTACGCTTTACCTATAGCGGCAACAAGCTCGGTTTCGATGGTTGGGTTAAAATATAACCTTGCTCCATTCTTGTATTCTACCAGATTCTGAATGTCTTTGTAATAGGCCTCTATGGATGTCTCATAGGTGTTTTCTTTAAAGTTTTTGAAAATTCCTACCGACAACTGGTCAGCAATCTGTGGTGGAATATGTTTATCAGAGACTTTCCAGAAATCGACGGGAGAAATAGCCGTTGTATTGGATATCAGATGCAGATACTGGCGCATACGATTGTAGCTCAACTTAATAGCCAGGCTTTTGCCCATAGCAAATCGAAGGGATAAGCGTGGTTCAATGCCTCCATATTGTTTTATTAACTGATTTTTGGCGTATGAGGTACTATCGGTGATACTCTGAGTAGTTCTGGATTCTCCCTCTGCATAATCAAAAACCTCTTTAGGACCTAAATTCTGAAAAGTCGAATAACGTGCGCCGGCCTGCAAACTGATTTTAGAGGTAATAGACCAGTCAACGCTGATATAAGGAGAAATTTCACGGGCAAATTCCCTGGGTAAATCAAGCGTAATTATGCTGGACGTACTCATGTCAGGCTTTAAATTCCCGGGATTAATCGCATAATTAATGGCATTTACTCCCACTTCAACTTTTACTTGTTCTTTTGGAGTGTATAAAGCAAAGGCCCGCAATTCGTTATGCTGGATTCTTGAGTTGAGCGTAAATTCATAATCCTTTCTAAAGCCCCGGGTACCAAAATCATAATTGCAATAAATACCCTGCACATTGAGCGTAAGGTTTTTGCTGATAAGGTTACTGTATTGCAGGCTTAAAGTTTGTGTTTTAGCAAAATAGAGTGTGTCATCAGCAAACTTGAAATTATCGTAACTCCGGTAACTATTCAAGGTCAGGATATTTTTGCTGTTGATTTTATACTGTATTTTCCCGTTCAGATCATAAAAAAAAGCTTTGCTTTTATCAGTAGGTGCAGGAAACTGATTAATCATGAAATTGGGATAAGCCACACGGCCTGCTACCATAAAAGTAATTTTATCTTTCAGGATTGGGCCTTCTAATACTACCTTGCTGGTAATAAGCCCTACACCTACCGAGCCAGTCAGTTTCTCTGCATTTCCGCTTTTAGTATTCATTTCCAGTAGTGACGACAAACGCCCGCCATACTGCGCAGGAATACCTCCTTTATATAAACTTACACCCGATAAGGCATCAGAGTTAATGCTGCTTAAAAAACCCAATAAGTGCGAAGTATTGTAAATAGGCATCCCGTCCAGCAAGACCAGATTCTGGTCAACCCTGCCCCCCCTTACATTAAACCCTCCTGCGCCCTCACCTACTGTTGTAATACCCGGCTGCAAGGTAAGCGCCTTGATAATATCTGTTTCACCAAATACCACCGGAATCTTTTTCAGGTTTTTCATTTCCAGCTTTACTACACCCATTTGCGTTTCTTTGATATTTCGGTCTTCCTTGGTAGCCTTTACTTCTACTTCAGCGAGTTCATCAACACGCAGGGCAAGTTTTACATCTCTGGTAAGATTCTGATTCAGATTAATATTGAATGATTCTATTCTGTATCCTAAAGCCCGAACAGTTACCACATAGCCTGATTTAGGTAGGTAGATAATAAATTTCCCACTACTATCGGTTAATGCACCTCTGGTAATGCCCGAAAAGAACACACCTACCCCCGGTATAGCCTGGCCGGTAGCAGCATCTGTGACAGTGCCTGAAAAAGAAAACCTGGTCTGAGAAAAAGCATTGAATGCAAACAAGATAAGAAGCCCACTGAGTAGTGCTGTTCTCATAGATTTGGTTGAATAATAATGTAAGTATAGGCAAAGTATTATTTCAAATTTACAGATAAATCTTTCTTAAACCAATTTATGACCATTCACTATCGAACATATAAATGAATACCTTGATAAAGAAGTGTTTTGAATGGATAAAAGTGCTATTTGAAAAAAACTCAAAAAATATTTGCGCAACCGAAGAGTTGCACTTATATTTGCAACCGATTCGTTGCATTGATAATTTTACTAACATGAGAAGAGACGTATTTCAGGCGATAGCCGACCCCACAAGAAGAGAAATTATTGGTGTAGTAGCCAAACAATCATTAAACCTCAATTCAGTTGCCGAGACTTTTGATATAAGCAGGCAAGCGGTTTCGAAGCATATCAAGATATTGACAGAGTGCGGACTCATTGTAATTCAGAAACAGGGCAGAGAGAATTATTGCATAGCCAAACTGGAGAAATTGAGCGAGGTAGCTAATTGGGTAGAGCAATACAAACAGGTTTGGGAACACAAATTTGATGCACTGGATAATTTATTACTTAAGCTTCAGGAGAATAAGTCTGACAATGAATAGAGTAAGGTATACAGTCTGTTTTACGCATAAATTTAGATAAATCAATATCTTAAATCATATAGACTTATGGAAAACGAACACAAAATCACGCCATTTCTATGGTACAATGGCAATATTGAAGAGGCAATTAACCTTTACACCTCTGTATTCAAAAATACTAAAGTGTACTTTGCTAATAAAGTAGGCGGTAAAATAATGAATGCCAAATTTCAACTGGAAGGACAAGACTTTATGGCGCTTGATGGTGGCCCTCATTATTCATTTACTCCGGCTATATCCATGTATGTCAATTGCCATACACAGGAAGAAGTAGATTATTATTGGGAAAAACTCACGGCTGATGGTGGCAAACCAAGCAGATGCGGTTGGCTGGTTGATAAATTCGGTTTATCATGGCAGATAGTCCCGTCAATTCTGGGTAGTTTACTTGGCGACCCTGATCCTGAGAAAGCCAGAAGAGCGATGGAAGCCATGCTACAAATGGATAAACTTGATATACAGAAATTACAAGAGGCTCATGCCAGAGAATAGATTTATCTTATCCTGTCACTATTAAACAGAAACTTATTATGGCAACTAAAAACGAAACAAAAATTATAGGAGAATCCGGCAAGCAGGAAATTATCATCATCCGCGAATTTGAAGCGCCAAGAGAATTAGTATTTAAAGCCTATACAGATGCTGAACTATTGAAACAATGGCTTGGCCCAAGGGGATATGAAATGCACGTTGATACATTTGATGCGCGAAGCGGTGGCGAATACAGATATATACATACAGGCAAAGAGGGCGAAGAATATGCATTCAGAGGGGTTTTTCATGAAATCAGTGCCCCTGAAGTAATTACTCAGACCTTTGAATTTGAAGGGGCAAAAGGCCATGTTTCACTCGAAAAAGCAACTTTTGAAGCACTTCCGGGCAACAGAACCAGAGTTACAGGCTTATCTGTCTATCAATCAGTGGCTGACAGGGATATGATGCTCCGCTCTAATATGGAAATGGGTGTGAAGCAAGGCCATGAACGCCTCGACGAAATATTGGAGAAAGAAACGGCAAAATAAGAAACATGCTGTTTGTCTGATCTTATCTGTGTATGGAAAAGTATATTTGTGCCGGGCAAATAAAAAACGATGGTTTTTTATTTTTTAGAAAATAACTACCTTTGGCGCTCAAAATACTATTATGACATTAGCGTAGAAACCTCTGCGTACACAGATTTAAACTTATACATCATGGCATACGGATTACTTAAAGGTAAAAAGGGAATTATTTCGGGTGCATTAGATGAAAAATCTATAGCCTGGAAAGTAGCACTGAAAGCGAAAGAAGAAGGTGCATCAATCGTTTTAACAAATGCCCCCATAGCCATGCGCATGGGCGAAATTAAGAAATTAGCCGAAGCGTGTGAGGCAGAGATTATTCCGGCAGATGCAACCGTAGTAGAAGAAATAGAAAACCTTTACACCAAATCAATGGATGTGTTGGGCGGAAAGGTAGACTTTGTATTGCACTCTATCGGTATGTCGCCTAATATCCGCAAAGGCAAAGCCTATGGTGATTTGAATTATGATTGGTACATGAAAAGCGTAGATGTTTCTGCCCTGTCTTTTCATAAATTTTTACAGGTAGCCGAAAAAATGGATGCTATCAACGAGTGGGGTTCGGTAGTTGCCTTGACTTATATGGCTGCGCAACGTACGTTCCCGTTTTATACAGATATGGCAGAAGCCAAAGCGATGCTTGAGTCAATCGCCCGTAGCTATGGCTATCGCTATGGTAAATTGAAGAAAGTGCGTGTCAATACCGTTTCTCAATCACCTACCAAAACTACTGCAGGTACAGGTATTGGCGGTTTTGATAAATTCTATGATTTTGCCGATAAAATTGCCCCGTTGGGAAATGCCTCAGCTGATGATTGCGCAGATTATGTGATTACGCTTTTCTCTGACCTTACCAAAATGGTAACCATGCAGAACCTCTTCCACGACGGGGGATTTGTCAATACTGGTGTTTCAGAAGAAGTGATGGGTTTGATGGAATAATCTAATCAGGCATACACTAAGTAAAGACCTTTTGTTTAGCTTTGAGAATTTTTATCTCAGTTAAGCAGAAGGTTTTTAATTTATTGAATCAATCTTTAAACTGAACCTCATTAGCATGTCAATCCGAGACAGACTATTTTCTAAAAAATTCCTTACTCAAGAAGAATTACTAGAAGCCTTACATACAAATATGCTTCCGATTATTATTGATGTCCGGGATAAAGAAATATTTGATTCAGGACATATATCAGAAGCTATCAATATCCCTCTTTTTAATACATATGAGAAGAAAATTATTGACACATTAAATAACACTTTTGGTAGTGCTTCACAATCTGTTTTAGCGAAAACAGAGGAATTCATAAAACCTAATA
>CALRLN020000302.1:0-6755 GCA_943368675.1 Chitinophaga pinensis
TTCTGGCATTGATTGCTATTGTGATAGGGTCACAGCTATTTCTGGCGGGCTTTATAGGCGAGCTTTTTGTTAAGCAGACTTTCAAAAAAGACGAATATTTAATTGAACAAAAAACAGAAGAATAAATCATCAAACTATTATGAGAATCATCAGACTAAGCCTAATCCTCTTTCTTATCACTTATGTTGCGCAGGCGCAGAAAGTAAACAAACTGATTAAAGAAGCCGAAGTTAACAGAATCATCAGTACGCTTGCCGCAGATGATATGATGGGGAGAAGCTCGATGCACCCTCAGCAAATTGAAAAAGCCACTGTGTTTATTGCGGATGAGTTTAAAAAAATCGGTTTACAACCCCTGAATGGCATGAGCGGATACAGACAGGAGTTTCCTATTACTAAAATAGATGGCTTTGAAAGAGCAGAGGTGATGATTAACGGCCAGGTGATTCCGAAGGACAAATATATTTTTATGTCGGATAACGAGGAGGTAAACTGGACCTCGAATATTCCGGTTGTGATTGTAGGCGCAGGCGATACTTTTTCGCCCAACCAATACATGAGTGATTCGACCAGTAAAATAGTAGTAATTGATGCGGCACATGAGGCTAAACTGGCCGGGCTGAAACGTTTTATGGGCCGTGCAAGATTGTTATCGAAGCCATATCCTAAAATAGCAGGCAATATTCTTTTTGTATCGGGTATCAGTTCGGTTGAGAACTATTCTGTAAAAATCAAACAACGCAAAGAGGCCTTTAAAATGACCAATGTGGTGGGGATGATTCCGGGTAAAAGTAAACCTGACGAAATAGTTGTTTTTTCAGGGCATTATGACCACCTGGGTATCCAGAAAGCCGTAGAGGGAGATTCAATTGCCAATGGTGCTGATGATGATGCGTCTGGCACAACAGCTGTTATTGCATTGGCCAGTTATTTCAAAAAACTAAAAAACAATGCCCGGACAATTGTATTTGCGGCGTTTACGGCAGAGGAAATAGGCGGGTTTGGCTCGAAGTATTTTTCGGAGCAGCTAAATCCTGACAAAGTAGTGGCCATGTTTAATATTGAAATGATTGGTAAAGCCTCTAAATGGGGGGTTAATTCGGCTTTTATTACCGGATTTGAACGCTCTGATTTCGGGACGATTCTACAAAAAAACCTGACAGGCACAGCTTTTACTTTTAATCCGGATCCTTATCCGCAACAAAACCTTTTTTACCGTTCGGATAATGCGACTCTGGCACGCCTGGGAGTACCTGCGCATACAATATCTACCGACCAGATTGATTCGGACAAATTGTATCACACTGTAAATGATGAGGTAGAATCATTGGATATTAAGAATATTGTAGCCACTATCAAGGCCATTGCTTTAAGCTCTCAGACGATTGTCGCAGGGGTTGATACACCGACACGAATCGATAAGAGTAAGGTGAAGTGATGTATTAAATTTGGCTAAAGCCAATGGATGAAATAAATCAGGTATCCTCCAGCTAAAGCTGGAGGCAAGTGAATCATTACCCCTGCAAGGCGGCCGCCCATTTTTAAATGCCGCTATGGAATTGAGGTAAAGTCAAATACAAAATCATTATTAGCTTTAGCCAAATGTTCCCATTGTTAATTTAGCTATAGATCTGGGAAGTTGAACGTTTCATTCAAGTATTAATCTCAGATAAATCCATACAATAATTAAGCAAATCTTTCGTATGATAGGTATCATTGGCGGGGGTTATAAGGGTAAGAAATGATATTTTAACCGTATAACCTTTTGCAACAATACACAAAAATGCTTACGTTTGCTTTTGTATAACACCCTTTCCTCACCAAAATGAAGTTTACATTCCCGGAATTAGAAGCAGGTAGATTTAAAAAGTTAATTTCAAGAATCTGGAAGTTTACAGGATTTGCGGCGCTTGCCTTTGTAGTATATCTGATTGCCGTGAGTTTCAATTTATTCTGGCTGTTTGGTAAAATGCCTAGCCCGGAAGAAATTGAAAATCCGAAAAGTGATGTGGCTTCTGAAATTATTTCTTCTGACGGAAAGGTTATCGGTAAATTTCTTTACGAAAACCGTAGTCCGATTGAATTCAATGAGCTTTCGCCCAATATTATTAATGCTTTAATTGCTACTGAAGATGCCCGTTTTACGGTGCACTCAGGTATTGATGCCCGTAGTACACTGCGTGTAGTTACGGGGCTTTTTACGGGACAAAGAAAAGGGGGTGGTAGTACCATTTCTCAACAGCTGGCTAAAAACCTTTTCAAACTGCGTGAAGATGATTTCTACAAGGGGCCACTATATTCGGTACCGGTTATCAGACAGATAATTATTAAGACCAAAGAGTGGATAACGGCTATTAAGCTAGAACGCCGGTACACCAAGCAGGAGATTATGGAAAAATACCTGAACACTATCGAATTCAGTAGTGGTGCTTTTGGTATTCGTTCGGCTACTAAAACGTATTTCAGAAAAGAGCCTAGTGAGGTAACACTAGAAGAAGCCGCAGTGCTGGTTGGGATGATTCAGAATCCTTCGCGCTTTAATCCTAAATTTCACCCACAGGCTTCAAAAGCCCGTCGGAATATTGTTTTCGACCAGATGGTGAAATATGATAAGTTGTCTCCGGCTAAGGCAGAGTCATTAAAGAAGGTAGCTATTACCTTAAATTATCAGCCTGAAAGCCATAATACAGGGCCTGCGCCTTATTTCAGGGAGTTTCTGAAAGGCTGGCTGAAAGATGAAATTGCCAAAGAAGGCTACGACCCCGACGATATTTATACCAAGGGCTTTAAGATATACACTACTATAGACTCGCGGATGCAGTTTTATGCCGAAGAAGCCCTGAGAGAGAATATGAAAGACCAGCAGAAGAAATTCTATGAACACTGGAAAGGGCGTAACCCGTGGACTATGGAAAAAGGTACGACCGGCACTTATGCAGAAATTCCTAATTTTATTGAAAATATCGCAAAAACCACCCCGAGGTATCGTGAGTTAAAAGAAGAATATGACGGGGATATGGATAAAGTATGGAAAGAGATGAACCGCCCGAGTAAGATGCGGGTGTTCTCATGGAATGGTGAAAGAGATACGGTTATGTCGTCTATGGATTCGATCAGGTATTATAAGTTCTACCTGCATTCGAGTTTTCTGGCGATGGACCCTCGTAACGGACAAATCAAAGCCTGGGTGGGTGGCATAAACTATAAATACTTTAAATACGACCACGTAAAACAGGGTAAAAGACAGCCGGGGTCAACTTTTAAACCATTTGTATATGTAACAGCCATAGATAATGGGTTTTCGACCTGCGAACGTGTAGTTGACCAGCCTATTACGATTTCGGTACCCGGTGGAAGCTGGACACCCAAAAACTCTGACGGGGTATATAGTTACAGGTCACTTACCTTGCGACAGGCATTAGGACAATCGATAAATACTGTGAGTGCGTATCTGATAAACCAGTTTAAGGCGGGCAATGTGATAAACTATGCGCATAAACTGGGTATTAAGAGCAAGCTGGATGAAGTGCCTGCCCTCTGTCTGGGTATCAGTAATGTTTCTTTATATGAGATGATGGCAGGTTATTGTGTATTTGCTAATTCAGGTAAATATACCGAACCGATCTTTGTGACACGGATTGAGGATAAGAACGGAGAGTTAATCAAGGAATTTTATTCTGATAGTAAAGAGGTGATCAGCCAGGAGACCGCCTATAAAATGATACACCTGATGCGTGGTGCTACTCAACCGGGTGGTACTGCCTATGGCGGGCTATCAAGATATGGGGTTCTGGATGGTAATGAAGTTGCTGCTAAAACTGGTACAACTTCGAACTATTCGGATGGTTGGTTTATGGGTATCACGCCTACTTTGGTTGCCGGTGGCTGGACGGGGGGAGATGACCCGACGATTCACTTCCGCACGATTGCCCTTGGGCAAGGGGCCAGAGTATCCTTACCGACATGGGGGATGTTCTTTCAGAAAGTATATGCTGATAAGACCCTGGAATACAAAAAGGGCTCTTTTGTGAAGCCCTCTACTGTCTCGATTTCGGGAGACTGTGTATTTGCTGCCGGAGAAGGGTATCATATTGATTCGACTCAGAAGTATACCCCGCCTACCGCAAAACCTGCTGATGATGACCAACTATAATTGAGTGCCGGGCACTCAATTAAGCTGCCATTGGGGCATAGCTCATATCGGCATTGGCTTCTACTTCGGTAGACTCAAGTACCATATAAGCGGCCTTAGGTTGTTTCTTAGCTGCGAATTCATTCCAATTTGAAATGACTACGCTGATACCGCAGACTAAACTCAGGATTATATACGGAATCTGGATAAGTATTACAAAGAAGTGTGACATATAAGTATTAGTTTCATGGTATAACCATTCACACTAAATTTCTATGCCATTGGTATTAAGTACAAACCAAGCAGAAAAACTGGGGAGAATATTCCTCAGTTTTTTGATTTTTAAGGTTTTTTGTATTGTTTCTACACTTGATTTAACTTTAGAAGCTGTTTAAGTTAACTTTGTTTCGTTCAAGATGTCTGCTTTTCAAAATATTTATTTATTTTCAGATAAAAGTTGTAAAGACCTCTTGAATTTTATAGCTACTAATTATTCAGCGTTTCGAGAGTTGCTGCTAAGGGTTTAGGTTTGGTGATATGGCGGATTTTTGATACCGAAACAGAAATACCAATGTTTAAATAAAGCAAAAAAGTTCAATGGCATTCTTCCTGCTCCGCTTCTGGCAATACCTTATCAGCGACTGTCTTTTTCTTTATCTGTTTTCCAAAAGGGTTTTGTTCTTAAGTTTTGTAAAGGTAGATTTCTGTCGTGCTTTAAATAGTTGTGCATAGCCATACATACTTCGGGATGTCCGAAAATGTATGCAATGGTGTTGTCAAGATTATCGGGTAAGCTGCTGATGATTTTATTGACTACAATGTCAGTTTGTGTTTGGGCAATAATCTGGTGATTGAATGGAAAACTGTTGTCAATATCCCTGAAATAATCCGCTTTGTGTCTGGCATAAATAAAACTGAAAATGTTTTTGCTTACCGATAGATTTCTATTGATTTCGTATAAATGAGATAACGAAGTAATGTCACCAATAAGTAAATAATTTTCGGCGCTGTTGTCTACCAATAACTTTCCTCGTGGCTGTTTGAAATAGATGCAGTCGCCTTGCTGCAATTTTTGTATCCATTCTGCGCCTTTTCCGTTTGAGAAAGTACAGATGGCAAAGTCTGCAATGTGATACACCGGCTCATAGTTCCAGAAGGAATATTTTCGGTCTTCGCAATGGCTATCGTAAAACGGATTGCCTAAAAATATATCTACCGTAAAACCCGCTACATATTGCATTCTGGCAAAGTCGTCGCTTTGTACTTTCAGGTGAAAAGTATGTGCCGCAATTTGTTTGTTTTCCAATACCGTACCACTTTGTACGGTTAATGCTTTTTGATTATTCATCTCTGTCAATTTTATAGTGACAAAATTATTGACAGCCGATTCTATAAACTTTGATGTATATCAAAAAATGAAATCAGATTTTTGATTTCAAACGGCTCAATGTTTCCTGCGAAATGTTGAGGTAGGAAGCTACCATTTTGTTTGATAATCGCCTTACGATAATCGGGTTTTCGTTTAAAAGCTGGCGATATTTTTCAGTAGCGTCTTGTGTGAGGAAAGACATTAATCGTTTTGTGTTGTTTACGTAGGCATTTTCGAGATAATGGCGATAAAATTTTTCCCACTGAGGAATAATTTCAAGCAGTTGATAAAAATTCCGGTGCGTAATATAAAGTAGTTCTGAATGTTCGGCAGCCTGTATAAACTCTTCAGAAGGCTCGCCTGTAATGAAACTTACAAGCGCTGTGGCAAATTGGTTTTCAAATGCAAAATATCGTGTAGCGTCCTGTCCGTCTTCATTAATGAAAAATATCCTCAAACAACCTTTGCCAACGAAAAAGGTTCGCTGGCTGGTTTGTCCTTGAGTGACCAAAAGTTCATCCTTCTTTAATTTTAAGGGCTTGAAATAAGAGAGGATGGTCTTTAATTCGTCTTCACTGACCTTGATTTGGTTGCTGATGTAATGAGTAAGTTGTTCGTACATTCAAATTTTTCAGGTTGCTGATTTAGTCTTTTATGGCTAACTTCTCTGCCAGTTTCCGGGCATTCGGGATGATTAAAAATGCAGCAGCATAAGCCACAGGCAGCATTACGCTCCAGGCTTTCAGGAATTTGAAGAACCAGTCGTCACCAAAGCCGTAGTTACGCATCAGCCCTACAAAAGCCATAATCAGTGTCATTGGAATAACCACAAACAAGGTGTTGATGTACTTAAAATGTTTCTTTTTCATTTTTTGAGATATTTAAAAATTAATGATGGCACAAAATTGCAACATCTATTATTTTTTAACTTTGATGTAGGTCAAAAAATGCAATCAGCCGTGATTTCCGTTTTTACAGGAGAATGCTGTAAGTTTGCTGCTAACGTCCGCGGTCTTGGGATGGTGTGGAATTTTCCAAATGCCCACCCTGAACCGCAGTTGATTATGCCGTTTAGATGAAGTTAAGAACTTTAAACATCCCACAAGTGATGCTGTTAAGTAGTTCAATATAAATAGTTTATATTAAATTGCCATGACCGCGGCGGACCGTCTTTAGGTCGTGGATTAAGCAAATGAAATCAATTTCTGGCCAAACGGTTTTGGCTCATATCTTTGAAGTAGATAAAAAAGTACA
>CALRLN020000303.1:0-6731 GCA_943368675.1 Chitinophaga pinensis
AAAAGTAATAGATCCGTCACGAGAAGAGGGAGACCGATTTGTTTTAGACAAAACCAGACTTGGCCGCAACAACGATTATTATCCTGTTTTTCACTTTGCTATCGGCTATCCTTTTTAATAATCTGGCTAGCCGATAAAGGCATTAAGCACCATTACACCTCCCAGACCTGATACAGAAACAAGAGTTTCCATAATTGACCAGGTTTTCAGGGTTTCGGTCATCGAAAGCTGAAAATATTCTCTGAAGAGCCAGAAGCCAGCATCATTCACATGAGAAAACATCATACTTCCTGCCCCAATACTAAGTACCATCAGATGCGGTTCTGTATGGGTAGAAACCAGCAACGGAGCTACAAATCCGGCAGTTGTAATGCCAGAAACGGTCGAAGAACCAACTGCCACACGTATAATAGCTGCCATTCCCCAGGCCAGAATTAATGGATGTAATGTAGAACTTTGCATCATTGTAGCAATTGACTGATTAACACCCCCATCACTTAGCACCTGTTTCAAGGCACCTGCTCCTCCGAAAATCAGGAATAACATGGCAACTTCCTTGATAGAATCACCCAGTAAAGTTGTCAATTCGCCCATTGTTTTACTTTGTCTGATACCCAGTGTATATATGGCAAATAGCACCGAGATAAACATGCTTACGATGGGGTCTCCGACAAAAGCTAAAAACTGATGTATTAAAGATGCTTCCGGGAATAGCGGTAACAGTATGGTAGATAGACTGATAAGCAGGATTGGTAATAATACCGTTATAAAACTAATAAAAGCAGAAGGCATCTGGTCTTCTTTTAACTCAGGCGCGATAAAGGCTTTGTTGGGTAAGGTTACATATTTTTTCAAAGTGCTCCCGAATAAAGCCCCCGAAACCAAAATAGCAGGAATAGCCACAATGATTCCGTAAAAGAGCGTAAGCCCCATGTCTACATTAAATTGTTTTACTATAGCCAGAGGGGCAGGGTGGGGTGGCAGGTAACCTTGCGTAACAGAAAGAGAGGCCAACATGGGTATAGCTATATATACAGCAGGTAACTTATAACGATAAGAAACCGTAATTACCAGAGGTGCCAGCAACATAAAACCCACTGAATAGAATAGGGGTAGTCCTACAATAAAACCCGTAATCATAAAAGCCCAGCGAACATAACCCGTACCTATAATATCCATCATTTTGGTTGAAATACGTTGTGCTGCGCCACTTTGCGCCACCAGTTTACCCAACATGGCTCCCAGTGCGATAATCGATACTATCGAGCCAAGTGTACCACCAATACCTTGCTGAATCGCTGATAGTATTTTTACAGGAGGCATCTGCAATGCTAAACCTACTCCAAGCGCAACTACTAAAAATGAAAGAAATGTATGGAGTTTAAAATAAGAAATGAGCAATATAAGAACAATAAGCCCAATAATAGTAATGAGCAAAGGCATAAGGGCAATAGTTTTAAGGTTGAATGTGTGGCAAATTACAAAGGATTATTGAGAAAGAGTACTAAAAAAGAATGGATAACCCTCATTTAAGAATAATTAATTGAGTTTTTTCTGACAATCTGTCAGTATTATCGTAATTTTGTGACTTAATTTATTTTGCCCGTTGATATATTTAGAACTTTATTTTTATCGATGAGGTTGTGTTTGATAAATCAAGTTTAGCAATCATGAGTTTAGTAACAAGCAGATTAGAAATTCTGAAAGAAGAAGACAAGAAAGATTTAGATGTAGCACGCGTGAGTGTCGATGAAGAAAGTAACAGCAAACGCAAACTATATATAGAAAGCTACGGCTGTCAGATGAATTTTGCAGATAGCGAAATCGTCGCCTCAATTTTAAGAGAAAATGGTTTTGCTACTACTTCTAAGATAGAAGAAGCTGAATTGATATTGCTGAATACCTGTGCTATCCGTGAGAACGCCGAGCAGAAAGTAAGAAACCGACTGCAGCATCTGGTGCCTATGAAGAAAAAACGCCAGAACGTAAAAATCGGTGTTTTAGGCTGTATGGCAGAACGATTGAAAACGAAGTTTCTGGAAGAAGAGAAAATTGTGGATATGGTGGTAGGCCCAGATGCTTACCGCGACCTGCCAAACCTCATTAATGAAGTGGAAGACGGACATAAAGCAGTAAACGTGTTTTTGTCGAGAGAAGAAACCTATGCTGATATTACACCTATCCGCCTTGATTCAAATGGTGTAACCGCTTTCATCAGCATTATGCGTGGCTGCGACAATATGTGCAGCTTTTGTGTGGTACCATATACCCGCGGCCGTGAGAGAAGCCGAGACCCCTTCTCAATTGTAAAAGAAGCTACTGAACTATTTGAGCAGGGTTACAAAGAAGTTACTCTTCTAGGGCAAAACGTGGACTCTTATAAATGGAAAGGAGTTAATGGTGATTTAAATACTACCACTTTCGCCGATTTATTAGAAATGGTAGCCTTAATCAATCCTGATTTACGTGTTCGTTTCTCAACTTCTCATCCAAAAGACATTACAGATGATGTGCTTTATACCATGAAAAGGCATGATAATATCTGTAAATATATTCACTTACCGGCGCAAAGTGGCAGCAGCAGGATTCTTGAACTGATGAATCGTACCTACGACCGTGAATGGTATATGGGTAAAATTGACAGAATACGTGAGATTCTTGGTCAGGACTGTGGCATTTCTCAGGATATGATTACAGGTTTCTGTACCGAAACAGAAGAAGACCATCAGGACACACTTTCGCTGATGGATTATGTGAAATATGATTACGGATATATGTTTGCGTATTCAGAAAGACCAAATACACCTGCGGCCAAGAAACTGACTGACGATATACCAGCCGATATAAAAAACCGCCGTCTGACAGAAGTAATTGCCAAGCAACAACAGCACTCATTAGAGCGCAATCAGATGGCTATCGGTAAAGTGCACAGGATTTTAGTTGAAGGTTTCTCAAAGAGGTCAGCCGAACATTTATGCGGCAGAAATGACCAGAATAAAATGGTCGTTTTCCCGAAAGAAAATTTCAAAAAAGGTGATTACGTGAACGTATTGGTAACAGAGTGCACTGCTGCCACCCTCATAGGAAAGGCCGTAGAAGAAGTTTTAGTTTAGAATTACAATGACCAACAACGCAGAAATACAATCAGTCAAGAATCGGTTCGGTATAATTGGCAATGCCCCTGCATTAAACTATGCTTTGAGTATAGCGGTACAGGTAGCACCAACAGACCTGACCGTACTGATAACCGGAGAGAGTGGTAGTGGGAAAGAGTCTTTTTCAAAAATAATCCACGGACTAAGCACCCGCAAGCATGGGCCTTTTATAGCCATAA
This sequence comes from Chitinophaga pinensis, assembly GCA_943368675.1. Classification (GTDB taxonomy): domain Bacteria; phylum Bacteroidota; class Bacteroidia; order Cytophagales; family Spirosomataceae; genus Emticicia. Next base: position 3,335 of record CALRLN020000303.1, read on the forward strand.
ACTGTGGCGCAATTCCTGAAGGTACAATAGATTCAGAACTATTCGGACACGTCAAGGGGTCTTTTACGGGCGCCATAGACGATCGTAAGGGCTACTTCGAAACAACCAATACAGGTACAATTTTTTTGGATGAGATAGCCGAGCTGCCTTTAGGTACACAGGCTCGTTTATTGCGTGTATTAGAAAACGGTGAGTTTATCCCGGTAGGGTCTTCTAAGGTTAAGAAAACAGATGTGAGGGTAGTGGCAGCTACTAATGTAAATCTGATTGATGCCGTTGAAAGAGGAAAATTCAGAGAAGATTTATATTATCGGTTAAATACCGTACCGATTTATGTGCCACCACTTAGGGAAAGAGGATATGATATTGACCTGCTATTCAGGAAATTCTCCTCTGATTTTGCCGAAAAAAACCATATTCAGCCAATTGAATTAAGCGAAAGCGCTACACAATTGCTGATGAGTTTTCGTTTTCCCGGCAATATTCGGCAATTAAAAAATATTGCAGAGCAAATCACTATTCTTGAAACAGAAAGACAGGTTTCTGCTGAAATACTGGCCAAATACTTGCCTCGTGATCAGGCAAGCGGATTACCTGCCTTGCTCAAAGGAATGAATGGTGGAAGTGACGGAGGTTTTTCAGAAAGAGATTTATTGTATAAAGTGCTTTTTGATATGAGAAAAGACATGACCGATTTGAAAAAATTGGTTTTGTCACTGATGCAGGGAGGACAGATAAACCCTGAAATGATGAAGCAACATAGCGAGCTTTTCAATAATATTCATCAGGGTGATAATGTGTCTTTAGTACCTCAAACCCTTTACAACCCTGTAGTCGCTAATCCATATCAGCCCTATCAGGCTGTTGAGAATGAGGATTTTATTAAGATTGATGATATCCAGGACGATAGAAATAATGTAGAAGATATTTCGCATGAAACGCAGGAGGATTCGTTTTCATTAGAGAGGCAGGAAAAAGAAATGATTATCAAGGCTTTGAAGAAAAACGGTTTTAAACGTAAATATGCTGCCGCTGATTTAGGTATTTCAGAACGCACATTATATAGAAAAATCAAGCAATATGATATTGAAGATGAATAATAGTGAGGTGTCCACACAAAACAATGGAAGAAACATGTTTCTGAAGAGAAGCATGAGGTTATCCTTTTTTTTATGTGCTGCATTTATGCTTAATGGTTGCAAAATTTACTCATTTACAGGCACTACACTTTCAAATGATTTAAAAACTATAACGATTCAGAATTTTGTAATGAATACTGCCGGAGGCCCGGCGAATCTTACTTTACAGTTTACTGAAAAATTGAAAGAGTACTATCAGAGAAATACAAATTTAAAACTAAAGCCAAGCGATGGAGACTTGTTTTTAGAGGGTTCAATTACAGGTTATGAACTTACTCCTGTATCAGCCACTGCGAGTGATAAAGCAGCCCTTAACAGACTAACTATAAGAGTAGAGGTTAGGTTTGTTAATACAAAAAACGAAGATGAAAGTTTCGAGAAAGAGTTTTCGTTCTATCAGGACTACCCGCAAGAACAAAATTTATCTCAGGTTGAGGGCTCATTGGTTCCTAAAATCCTTGACCAGCTGGTGCTGAATATCTTTAACGATACCGCTGCGCAGTGGTAAAATCCCCCATTCATAATTTATATAAATCTTCAATGATGGTGTTCAATTAATAAGATATTTCTGTCTTTTTTTTGCACTTTTCTAATGTATTTTCAATATCCCAATGGTAAAATAAAAATTCTGTACTAACTTTGTTCTTCGATTAACGAATCGAAACCCCTTCACAAAAAAAAATGCCAAAAAATCCCAATATTAAGTCAGTTCTTATCATAGGCTCAGGCCCCATTGTCATAGGTCAGGCATGTGAATTTGATTACTCAGGCTCTCAAGCAGCAAGGTCGATTAAGGAAGAAGGTATTGAAGTAAGTTTGATTAATTCTAATCCGGCTACTATCATGACTGACCCCATCAATGCAGACTATGTATATCTCAAACCACTCGAGAAAAAATCTATTGTAGAAATTCTGGAAAAACACAAAGCAATGGGTAAACCTATTGATGCGGTTTTACCTACTATGGGTGGACAAACAGCACTTAATCTAGCTATTGACTGCGATAAAAGTGGTGTTTGGAAAAAATTCGGTGTGCAGATTATCGGTGTTGATATCAAGGCGATTGAAACTACTGAAGACCGTGAGAAGTTCAGACTGAAAATGCTCGAATTAGGTATAGGTGTTTGTAAAGGCCGGACGGCCCGTTCGTTTCTGGAAGGAAAAGAAATAGCACAGGAAATAGGCTTCCCCTTAGTAATTCGTCCATCATTCACATTAGGAGGCACAGGAGGTGGATTTGTGCATTCTCCGGAAGATTTTGATAAAGCCCTTAATCATGGCTTACATGCTTCTCCGGTGCATGAAGTACTGGTTGAGCAATCGATTTTAGGTTGGAAAGAATATGAATTAGAGCTACTACGCGATAATAAAGGCAATATCGTAATTATATGCACCATCGAGAATTTCGACCCGATGGGTATTCATACCGGAGACTCTATTACAGTAGCGCCTGCCATGACACTACCTGATACAATATATCAGAAAATGCGTGATATGGCTATTAAAATGATGAATGGCATCGGAAAGTTTGCCGGAGGTTGCAACGTTCAATTCTCTTTGCATCCCGATACTGACGAAATCATTGCTATAGAAATTAACCCTCGGGTGAGCCGTTCTTCGGCACTTGCTTCAAAAGCGACCGGGTACCCGATCGCCAAAATTGCAGCAAAAATGGCTATTGGCTACAACCTTGATGAATTGATTAACCCGATTACCGGTAGCACCTCAGCATTTTTTGAGCCAGCTATCGACTATGTAATCGTAAAAGTACCACGCTGGAACTTCGATAAATTTCAGGGAGCAGATCGTTCATTAGGCTTACAGATGAAGTCAGTGGGTGAGACAATGGGTATTGGCCGTAATTTTCAGGAGGCTCTGCAAAAAGCCTGTCAGTCACTTGAAATCGGTCGTAACGGATTAGGTGCTGACGGCAAAGAACTGAAAGACCAGGAAGCAATCAAAAAATCTTTGGCTAATCCTTCATGGAATCGCTTATTCCATATCTACGATGCCTTTAAAGCAGGGCTTTCGTTCAAAACTATACAGAATCTCACTAAAATAGATAAATGGTTTTTACACCAGATTGAGGAGTTGATATTGCTTGAGAGAGAAATTGATAAATTCTCAATAGACGAATTGCCAAAAGACTTATTGGTAACTGCCAAGCGAAAAGGCTATGCCGACCGTCAGATTGCACACCTGGTAAATTGTAAAGAAAGTCAGGTTTTCAATAAAAGACATGAATTAGGTATTAAGCG